>QHXL01000113.1:4864-8120 GCA_003222935.1 Acidobacteriota bacterium | reverse complement strand
AGAGTTTCCACTCGTATCGTCTTTCGATCAAGTGCGCGCCTGTTAACTTCATAACTGCGAACGCCGAGCGTAGTTGTCTCGGTGAATAACAACGTCGTCAAACTTTCCTTCTGTTCAGCCCCGCAAAGTATCGACAGCAGTACTCCCGGCCGACTCTTTTTCATCTGCACCGGCGTGAAGTAACAATCTCTGGCGCCAAGTGCGAACGATCGATCCATTACGTAGCCGACGATCTGGGGTGAGACGTCGTCGAGATTGGTTTCCAGCATCCAGAGCTTTTCGTCTGTTGTTGTTTCACCTTCTGTCCTACCCACCATCACGCGCAAAACGTTCGGAAATTTTTCATACTCTCGGGTGCCTGCGCCGTAACCGGTTTGCTCGACGCGCATCGAGGGTATTGGGCCGTACTCAGAACAAACGCTCGTAATAATCGCGGCGCCGGTTGGTGTAAGCAGTTCGCCCTTCAAATGGGTCGCGTAGAACGGAACATCCTTTAATAGTTCAGCCACCGCCGGAGGAGGAACTGGAAATCGCCCGTGTGCCATTTCGACCGTTCCACTGCCTACGTGGATAGCCGACGAAACAAATCTTTCAATCCCGAGCAGGTCAAAACAGATTGCTGCACCAACGACATCAACAATTGCGTCCAGTGCGCCAACTTCGTGAAAATGTACTTTCTCGACTGGCTCGTTATGAACTCGCGCCTCAACCTCGGCGAGTCGAGTGAAGATCGCTAAGGCGCGTTCTTTTACGCTCTGCGACAGACTCGAGTTGTTAATGATGGTTTTGATGTCCGACAGATGGCGGTGTTTGTGTTCGTGTGCCGTGTGAACACGCGCGTAATTCGCGCTCAGCCCCGATCGGTTTACAGTTTCGAAGTCGATCGAAAAACCGTCGACATTTAGTAGCGCTAACTGACGGCGCAACTCATCCTTGTCGACACCCACGGAAACAAGCGCACCGAGGATCATGTCGCCACTGGCGCCGGCAAAACAATCGAAGTACAGAGTCTTCATAAGTCGCAGATCGGAGCAATTACAAAAGCGGTAGAACCTGGCCCGCCCTGCCAGTTAAGACCATATCGCAAAACTGTGATAGAGGCGTCAACTCAGGATTGACCTCACACAAGTACGCGCCAGCTGATTTCGCGATCATCGGCAGTTCAGCCGCGGGATATACCAAAGCCGATGTGCCCACGACTAAACAGAAATCACAACGCGAGGCAGCCTTTGCTGATTGTTCGAATGCGCCTGAAGGTAACATTTCTCCGAAGAGTACAACATCAGGTCGCAACCGGTCGCCGCAACTCTGGCAACTTGACGGTCGCGGTTTGCTTTTCGGAATCTGGTAGCGATCATGACAGGAGATGCAGCGTGCTCGCCAGATGCTGCCGTGCATTTCAATTACGTCCTTCGAACCCGCACTCTGATGTAGACCATCGATGTTCTGCGTGACGAGCATGAACTCGGGAAACTGTTCCTGCCACCGAGCAATTGCGTGATGTCCCGCATTCGGTCTGAGTTCACTTAAAAGTGCGCGACGATAATCAAACCACTCCCAAACCGCGTTCAGATCTTGCTCGACCATCTGCGCGGAGGAGATGACATCGAAAGGCATTCCCTTCCAAACGAGTGAATTCCCTCCTCCACGGAAAGTAGGAACACCCGACTCCGCAGACACGCCGGCACCGGTGAGGACCAGAACACTTTGCGCATTCTGAAACCGCTGTCGTAGCTCGACTGAGATGTCGGATCCCATTTACCCACAGATTACACAGATCGTACGAATTAGTGAAAAGCGCCTTAAGCCATTTTGTTTTTCAGAGTACGGAGCCCGCGAAGCGGGCAGAAGCATATAGCCTAGGGTGGAGCGAGGCTTTGCGAGCGGAACCCTAGGACTAGTCGAGAATAGTTGATGGGATCGCGCGAAGCGTGCGACAGCTTGCTAACGAGATGTCGCTCCAGCTAATGCCACGCTCGTCTGTCGCCCACTTCGCGGGCTCGGGTTTCCCCAGAAATCACACGGTACGCTATACTCAGCGCTTTTCCGCAGAAGACCTTGTCAAAACCCATGAACCTAAATGACCTGCAACAAAAATTAAAGGATCGCGTGCGCACTGCCGCGACCGAGCTTTTCTCCGTCACCCTCGATCAGCCCAACGCTGAAATTCCACCACGCGCGGAGTTGGGCGACATTGCGTTTCCGGTCTC
The DNA here is from genome assembly GCA_003222935.1 of Acidobacteriota bacterium. GTDB lineage: Bacteria > Acidobacteriota > Blastocatellia > Pyrinomonadales > Pyrinomonadaceae > PSRF01. Next base: position 5,910 of record QHXL01000113.1, on the reverse strand, counting down.
GTTTGAACTAGCCAAATTGATCAAGCAAGCCACCGGGGAGAAGACAAATCCTCGAGCCATAGCGGAAAAACTAAAGACGGTCTTGGAAGACGTCCCGGAAGTTGAGCGTGTTGAAATTGCCGGGCCGGGTTACATAAACGTCTTTTTCGACCGAGCGAGACTCCTCAACCTTTTCGCCACCAGGACTGAGCCTTTCAAAACTCTGCGAACAGAACCAACAAAAAAGATGGTTGAGCACACCAGCATCAACCCGAACAAGGCCGCGCACATTGGTCACGTTCGGAACGCGGTGCTGGGCGACACCTTTGTGCGCATTCTTCACGCCGCCGGCGAACAGGTCGAAGTTCAAAATTATATTGACAACACCGGGGTTCAAGTCGCGGACGTTGTGGTTGGATTCACGAAGATCGAGAAGATGACTCTGGAGCAAATTAAGGAGCTCGACACATCTCTCACCGAGAAGTACACCTTTGATTACTACTGCTGGGATCTCTACACAAAGGTTGGTCTGTTCTACCGCAACGGAGATCCCGCAGGTGAGATGGATCCTGAGCGCACCAAGTATCGCACCGAAGTCTTACATGCGCTCGAAGAGGGTAACAACCAAATTGCTGATCTCGCAGACTATGTCGCCACTCGCAACGTGGAGTGCATCATCGACACTATGGAGCGACTCGGGATTCGTTATGATTTGCTGGCGCGGGAGTCGGACATCCTTCATCTACACTTTTGGGATCGAGCGTTCGAGTTAATGAAGGACGCTGGTGTGATCAGATTTCAAAGCGAGGGTAAGCACGCCGGTTGCTGGGTCATGCCGTTTGAGTCGCATACCGGCACCGACGAACATGAGTCGGACAAGATCATTGTTCGTTCAAATGGAACAGTTACTTATACGGGCAAAGACATTGCTTATCAGCTTTGGAAACTGGGAAAGCTGGGTCTCGATTTTCATTACAAGATTTTCCGCAAGTACCCAAATCAACATGTGCTCTGGGTGACCACCACAGATGAGGCGCACGGGGAAGGTTCACCTACACACTTTGGCG
>QHXL01000113.1:0-4830 GCA_003222935.1 Acidobacteriota bacterium | reverse complement strand
CGGTGGCGATACTGTCTACAACGTAATCGATTCGCGTCAGTCGTATCCTCAGGAGATCGTCGCACAGGGAGTGGCCGCTGTTGTTCCCGAGGTAGGGCGAGAGGCGAGTGTCCATTTCAGTTACGAGATGGTCGCACTGTCTCCCGCAGCCTGCGAAGAGTTAGGAATAGAACTAACGGAAGAAGATCGCGCCAGACCTTACATTGAAATGAGTGGTCGCAAGGGTCTTGGGGTAAAGGCCGACGATTTGATCAACCAACTCGAGGCGGGTGCACTTGAAGAGGTTGAGAAACGGAATCCCGAATTGTCGGACATTCACAAGAGATCAGCCGCGCATGATATTGCTGTTTCCGCACTTCGCTATTTTCTGCTCAAGTTCACACGAAACTCGGTAATAGCATTCGACTTCAAGGAAGCACTTTCGTTCGAAGGCGAAACTGGGCCCTACTGCCAGTACGCCGCTGTCCGAACAAACTCCATCTTTCGAAAACTTGGCATCGACCTGGTTAAGCAATCCGATCTCATCATGAAGGATCCGAATCGGCAACAGGAGATAGCTGAGACTTTGGCGGGTGAAGGTGGGACGGAAATCTGGTCGCTGGTAATGCTGGCGCAGCGGCTCGATGAGATTATAAGTCAGTGTAAAACTTCAGCTGAACCGGCGAATCTCGCGAAGTACACGTTTACGCTTGCGAAGGCATTCAGCGGTTTTTACCAACGCTATCGCATTCGCCAGGAGGAAAATGTAACGAGACAAGCAGTACTCATTACCGTCACACAAATCGTTCGTCGTCAGTTGACGGCAGCTCTCGACGTCCTGGGAATTAGAGTGCCGAACCAAATGTAGGCCTGGTTAGCTTTTCTTTTCCCAAATCTGCAAGGTATAAAAGAAGACATGTTAATCGTAATGAAGCACGACGCCACTGACAGTGAGATCGAGGCTGTCCTTCGCGTTATCGAAGATCTCGGTTTCAAAGGTCACCCGATGCCTGGCGCAACCAGGACAGCAATTGGGATCACAGGCAATCAGGGATCTGTCGACCCGTCGCACTTTGAGACTCTTGCCGGCGTTGCCGAAGCAATCCGGGTCAGTAAGCCCTACAAATTAATTACACTCGATCTTCGCCCCGAAAAGACGATTGTTCGGGTAGGCGACGCCACTATTGGCGGCGACGACCTTGCCATCATTGCTGGTCCATGTGCGATTGAAAGCAGGGCGCAAGCGTTTGCCATAGCAGAAGCGGTGCGACGCAGCGGCGCACGTTTCTTCCGCGGCGGCGCATACAAACCTCGAACATCGCCATACGCGTTCCAGGGACTTGGTGAAGAAGGTTTGCGGATACTTGCAGACGTTCGTGAAGCTTACGGATTGAAAATCGTCACTGAAGCATTGGATGAAGCCGGCGTTGACCTCGTGGAAAAGTACGGCGACGTGATTCAGATTGGCGCGCGCAACATGCAGAACTTTTCATTGCTCCGTCGCGCGGGTAAGGCGAAGTTGCCGATCCTGTTGAAGCGTGGTTTGTCTGCAACTCTCGATGAATGGTTACTGGCGGCTGAGTATGTGATGGCTGAAGGTAACTATCAGGTCGTCCTTTGTGAGCGTGGTATACGCACCTTTGCTCAGCACACACGAAACACGATGGACCTGGCCGTAATCCCCGCGGTTCGCCGTATCTCACATCTCCCGGTCATCGTCGATCCATCTCATGGAACCGGAAAGAACTATATGGTTACTCCATTGGCACGCGCAGGAGTGGCTGTTGGCGCCGATGGTCTAATAGTCGAAGTTCACGACCAACCTGATCATGCATTATCGGATGGTGCTCAAGCTCTAACGCTGCCACAGTATGAGCAACTGGTGAGTGAAGTGCGCTCGATTCATGAAGTAATCACGCCCGCTCCGGTTGGGTAAGAAAGTTATCCACAGATTACACAGATTACGCGAGAAAATTCCCGGTCGAGCTGTCGTTCTTCAACTTTTACAACTGGTTTAGCTCTTAATCTGTGTACTCTGTGCAATCTGCTGATAAACCTGCCTTAGCCTCCAAGGATCTGGGACAAGTCTCGCGCGAAGATCGATCTCGGTATCACTTGATCAATTCCAGCAGCAATCGCATTCCTCTGTAACTCGACCTGAACGTGTGAAAAGAATCCCAGTGTCGGAATCAACTCCAGGTCAGGTTCTGTTCTCAACTCCGTTATGAACTCAAACGGGTTGAATCTCTGGTTGTGCAAGTCTACAAGAATCAAGTCTGGCTTTAGGTCCCGAGTCTTCTGGAGCGCTGCCTCCTTCGTTCGCGGAAACGATATCTCAACAGCTAGCGCCTCGGCAGTCGCGCGAATCTTGGAGGCGAAGAACATGTCGTCGACGATGCAGATGATTTTTCGTGTCATTGAGTCTTTGGGTACTATGGTTCTCGGTCGCCTGCTAATATAGCGCTTAAGATGGTCACTGCAATTCCCGCGCTTTCCGAAGCGGAAAGACTCGAGTTCGGAACAAACACCAACACGCCGACTGAACTCAACCGCACTTCATTAATAGTCGCATCATACAACATACGCTACGCCCGGGGGCCTCGTCTCATTTCCGGTGGTCTGTTACGTAAAGCACGCCTGATGAACATGGCGAATAGACCAGCCTTAATCGCCGCTAACATCAGAACAGCCGGCGAGGCGTTTTCAAACGGCAGACTGCTGCCTGTTGTCGATGTGTTGGCGTTACAGGAAGCTGATAAACGTACCTTTCGGACCGGTCGACATCACGTTGCAAGTGAGCTTGCTGCTGAGTTGAAGATGAACTGGGTTCACGCGCCCGCAGGAATTCCGCGGGGAGTAAAACCTGTCACAAGGCAATGGTGGCTGGACTTTGAAGAACCGATCGATCTGCATGACGAGGGCGACACCGGCGTCGCCTTACTTAGTCGCTTTCCATTGACTGACGTGACGCGAATCGATCTTCCCTGGCATGAATGTCCCTGGCGACCACGTTTGGCAATTGCGGCGACAGTTTCGTTGGGCCGGTCTCAACTTAGAATCTTTAACGCTCATGTCGACCCGCATGCAGCTGCTGGCGGTCAGTTAGAGCAGCTGGAAACTATTGGGACGCTAGCAGAGTCATCTGACATTCCGACCTTGATTCTCGGCGACTTCAATACCCTGTCGGATACAAAGTGCAAAGAGACGCGGCGGTATTTGGAGTCGAAAGGTTATCGGACACCCTTTCCGACTGGCACTGCTACCTGGCGCGGGGCCGGGATTCGTCTGCATGCTGACTGGGTCTTTGCGAAACGATTGAATATTAGACGTTGGGGTGTAGCAAAACCCCTGTCTGTATCTGATCATTGGCCCATCTGGGTTGAAGTCGAGCTTTTAGAATCGGACAAATAGAGACTCAAATGCAGATCACAAGTCGCGACAATTCCCTACTGCGTCAAGCACGATCTGTCCGTGACGGCAAAGTGCGGGAACAGATCTTTATCGAGGGCTTAAGACTGGCCGAAGAAGCACTCAAATCCGGACTCGAGATCGACGCGGTGATCTTTTCAGACGAGATCGCCCGCAAGGAACGCGCTGCCGAAGTTATTCAGCAACTCTCGAGGGTTTCAACACGGAGCGCATCGGTTAGCGAGAAACTCCTGGAATCGATCTCTTACACCACGACTCCTCAAGGAATTGTTTTACTTGCTGCCCGGCCAAGCGACACCGCTGAGCGCTTGAGTGCTGATCCTGGGTCGACGCCGTTGTATGTTGTGCTTCACGAAATCAACAATCCGGTAAATGTTGGAGCAATGATACGTACTGCCGAAGCTGCGGGCGCATCAGGGATGATCGCCACAAAACATACGACCGATCCATTTTCACCCAAGTCCCTGCGTGGAGCGATGGGCTCAGCATTTCGTTTACCGATATGGTACGGCGCGGAATACTCCGAGGTGATCGCGTGGTGTAGGAGTGAGGGTATTGAATCCGTCTGTGCGGACGCGTCGGCAACGGTCTCGCACACCGATATCGACTGGCGGAAGGCGACGGCGGTAGTCCTTGGACCAGAATCAACGGGATTGTCTGATGATGAAATTGCGATAGGAACAACCGATGTCAGAATTCCCATGCACGGTGAAGTTGAAAGTTTGAATGTTTCAGTTGCTGCCGGAATTCTGCTGTTCGAAGCCGCCCGCCAGAGGAAGTAAATGTCCGATATGCTTCAGAGCTTCTTGCAAACCTCTCACTCTCCCCGTGCTTCAGCTCGGGGTGCGGCGGAAGCTCATGCAGTGAAGTAACCGTTTCAACGGTTTGCCGCCGTGAGCCAATTTCAGGTACGGACTCCACTTCGTTGCCTCGTTTACTTAGCTTGTCGAACCTTTCATCCTGTCGCGCTCCGCATCAGTCGCCAAGAAGCCAAACCGTTGAAACGGTTCCGTGGATTTAAGCGGCACCTGGGACCCCGAGCTAAAGCACGGGGAGAATGAGAGTTTTGCAAGAGGCTCTTCAGCTTGTCGTGATTCTAATTACAGCGGAGAGGGCACTAAACCAACTCACGACAAGCTGAAGCATGTCGGACATTCATTCACTCCGCTCTTATACAGAGTCCCGTAACTGCAAACGCCTTTTCGCCGCGGCTACGTCGCACCCAGCAAACTATGGTGTAGATGCCCGGGGTTGTTTTGTAGAGATGAACTGGGACTCGAAAAGAAAGATCGGGTGCGATTTCAATAGTGCCGTCTCTTCTATCGGCATACATCAAAGGCGGCGACAGTTGGGGACGAAGAACCTGCGACTCATCTGGCAGCGAGTAACTACGGACCTCGGCAGCGAGTAACTACGGACCTC
>QHXL01000112.1 GCA_003222935.1 Acidobacteriota bacterium | reverse complement strand
TGTGTTCCCCGGGCCGGGTGATTGTCAGGAATGTTTAGTGCGGCGAAGTTATAGAAATCCGTCTCAATCTCGCGACCATCTTCGATGACATAACCGAGCGAAACGAAGATGTCCTCAATTCGCTCACGCATTAAGGTGATCGGATGACGATGGCCGTAGCGTGGACGTCGACCTGGCAAGGTTACGTCAATACTCTCTCGCGCCGTACGATGTGCCTCGATCAACGCCTTCAAGCTCGCTTCCGCAGCATCAAGCTTTGCGACTATTCCAGCTTCCGTGGATTGGACCAACTGTCCGAAAGCCGCCCGTTGATCAGCCTCAACACGCCCGATTAATTTCTTAGTGGCAGCGAGCGCACTTTTCTTGCCAGTGTGTCGAGTACGCAGTTCCGCCAAAGCACGCTCATCAGCAGTTGCTTCAGCTAAACTCAGTCCAGTCGGAGCTGTTTCAGCAGTAAAGCGTACAAAGCGTTCGAACTCTTGCTCGAACGCTTTGTTTGCTGCGGCTACTTGGTCTTGTGGGTTTAGGTCTGTTTCGGTTCCGGCCATTAAGAGTCCCGCTAATTCTTCTTAACTGCGACCCACTTCCCTTGCAGCTGTCCGGCGAAATCAAACTCGCCTGACAACTTTCCATCCAAAACAGTGGCGCTCATCGTGATGGTGCCATTTTGACCTTCAAGCTGAAAGTAGAGTTTTCCATCTTTCCAGGTACCGGTAGTGATTTTTGACTCACCCAGTTGCGAACTGCTGCTGCCGGTTACTTTTTCGCCCTCAACGTTGAGTACTAGAAGAAACGGGAACGGCTGCCCCTGTGCGTCAGCGACTGCGTCCCACTGGCCCGTCAAGTTAACCGGGGCAGTTGGGGCTGCTGCAGTGGATGGACCAACTTTCTTTAGCTCGACAGTCTTTTTGACTGCGCCTGCTAACCAATCGCCGGTGATCTTGTCTTCAGCAATTGTCGCATTGAGTACTCCGTCTTTTGAGACTGGGCCAAGTTTCAGCATGAGTTTTCCATCGGCAAATGTGCCTTCGGAAATTTCGTAACTCGCCTGCCCGTTCACCAATTTGCCGGTGACCTTTCCGCCTTCGTTCTTTAGTTCAAGCGAGATTTGAGTCTCGGCGGAACCTGCCCTGGCGGTACCCTCATACTTTCCTGACAAGGTATCCTGGCCCAACGCTGCGACAGCCGAAATCAACAGGGCCAGTGTTATCGCGACTGAATTGATAACTGTCTTCGATACTCGTTTCACGAAATTGAAACTCCTTTCAAAACTTGGTTACTAGGCAGCTTTATTTCGCTGCTCACCATCCAATGCGGTTTTGGCCTCTGCAACTACACCGGCAAACGATTCAGGTTGATGAACCGCGAGGTCGGCAAGCACTTTGCGATCGAGTTCGATACCTGCGAGCTTCAAACCATGCATGAACTGCGAGTAGTTCAAACCATTCAAGCGAGCGGCCGCTCCAATGCGAACAATCCACAGGCTGCGAAAATCACGCTTTTTCAACTTGCGACCCGTGTAAGCGAAGTTCAGACCTCGCTCGACGGACTCTTTTGCGGAGCGATAAAGTTTCGACTTGGTTCCGCGATAGCCTTTTGCCAGTTTTAATATTTTCTTGCGTCTTTCAAGACGCTTATTTCCACGTTTTGCTCTGGGCATTTGTATCCCCTTTCTTCTAAATGTCCGATATGCTTTAGCTTGTCGTTGAGCTTAGCCACGAGCATTCACAAAGGAACCTCACGACAAGCTGAAGCATATCGGACATTATTATTTCAATTAGCCTCGTCCGTACGGCAACATCGACATCACCCGATCGTGATCGGCCTTTGCGACCAATCCATCAATATCGAGCTGTCTCTTACGTTTATTTGTCTTCTTCGTCAGAATGTGGCGAGCATGCGAATGGCCGCGTTTGATCTTACCCGTAGCGGTCAGGCGCACTCTTTTCGCCGCACCTTTATGTGTCTTAAGTTTTGGCATAGTTATGTCCCCTCAAATTAATTGCCGATTTCCAATTGCCGATTGCCAAATTCATGCTTGTCGCTTGATCCGTATTCCCAATCGGCAATTGGAAATCGGCAATCGGCAATCTTCTACGCTTGTGTTGCCGGTGGCGTACTGGGCGGTGTACTAGGCGGCGTACTCGGCGGCGCGCTTGCCGCTGGTTTTGCTGCACTCTTATGTCGTTTCGGACCGAAGATGATGAACATCTGATTCCCTTCCATCCTCGGTCGTGCTTCGACCTCGCCGACGTCAATCAAGTCCTGCTCCAACTTCGCAAGTATTCGCGAGCCAAGTTCGCGGTGTGTCATCTCACGTCCGCGAAACCAAATCGTGGCCTTGACCTTATCGCCATCCTGAAGCCACTGACGAGCGTGCTTCATTCGATAGTCGTAATCATGGTCATCCGTACCGGGGCGAAACTTTACTTCTTTAACCGTGATAGTTACTTGCTTCTTCTTCGCCTCGTTCGCCTTCTTCTTGGCCTCGTACTGATACTTGCCAAAGTCGATAATTTTGCAAACTGGCGGATCCGCGTTGGGTGCGACTTCGACGAGATCTAAACCCTTCTCGCGAGCCGAACGGATCGCATCGCGCACATCCATTACCCCCAACGGCTCTCCGTCCTCAGCAACCACGCGCACTTCCGGCACGCGTATTCTTTCGTTGATTCGAACCGGCGGCAGTCGCCTATTGTCAGGACGCTGCCCGCGACCTCGAAATCCTGTAGCTATTGCTGCACCTCCTAGGTTACGTCTTCAAGCCCGATGTCCACCCGTCCAGGATCATATTCGCCTGGACTTTGGACTTTGGACCCTGGACTAGTTATTGGTTAATGCGCGCGTTTCAATTAACTTGCGCGCCATCTCTTTGAAGTCGGCCAAAGACATCACGCCGATGTCGCCCTGTGCTCGTTCGCGTACTGCCACTAACTCTTGTTCCATTTCACGATCGCCAAGCACAAGCATGAACGGAATTTTCTGCAATTGCGCATCGCGAATCTTAGCGCCAATTTTTTCGCTTCGAAGATTCGATTCCACTCGCATACCAACGGCGCGAAGCTCACCAACGACTTTTTCAGCATACTCGTTCACGCGATCGGTGATTGGTAGAACCGTCACTTGCACCGGCGCCAACCAAAGTGGAAACGCTCCGGCATAATGCTCAATCAACACACCGAAGAACCGCTCCATCGATCCAAACAACGCCCGGTGAATCATGATCGGCTGATGCGGCTTATTGTCTTCGCCGATATATTCCATCTGAAAGCGCTTAGGCAGATTAAAATCAAACTGGACCGTCGTCAGCTGCCAGTTGCGGCCAATTGCGTCTTCCACCCGGATATCAATCTTTGGCCCATAGAATACCGCTTCACCTTCAACCCTGGTGTACGGAATTTCGCGAGCTTTCAGCGCATCGACCAGCGCCGCTTCGGCCCGGTCCCAGTCTTCGTCTGAACCGAGGTACTTGGCATCGCCATCGTTCCCTCTGACGGACAATTCAACCTTGATGTCCTTAAAACCAAAAACATCGTAGAGATTGAAGGCAAAGTCGATGCAGCCAAGAATCTCCGAACGGACTGATTCGGGCGTACAAAAAATGTGCGCATCGTCCTGCGTAAAGCCACGCACCCGGGTCAATCCATGCAATGTTCCGGAGAGCTCGGCGCGATAAACCGTTCCGAGTTCAGCGTAGCGAATCGGCAAGTCGCGATAGGAACGCTGAGCAGTCTTGTAAATACCAATATGACCGGGACAGTTCATCGGTTTAAGCCGAAATTCCTGCCCTTCAAACTCCGTCGGCGCGAACATCGAGTCAGCGTAGTTACCTTCGTGACCGCTCGTGACCCACAGATCTCGTTTGGCAATGTGCGGAGTGAAGACTAATCCATACCCTCGTTTCAATAACTCTTCACGAAGATAGTCTTCCATTTCCTTCCGAATAGCCCCGCCCTTCGGATGCCAGAAGATCAATCCCTGGCCGTAGTCTTCCAGGATTGAGAATAGATCGAGTTCACGACCCAAACGCCGATGATCGCGTTTCTCAGCTTCTTCACGTTGTTTTAACCACGCATCGAGTTCTTCCTGACTGAAGAATGCGGTCCCGTAAATGCGTTGCATTTGCGGTTGCGCGGCGTCGCCTTTCCAATAGGCGCCTGCAAGAGATAGAAGCTTGAACGCACGTAACTTGTTGGTGTTTGGAACGTGTGGACCAAGGCAGAAATCGATGAATGGCGAACCGTCGATGTAGTAAACACTCACTCGTTCGCCCGCTTTCTCGTCGATCAGTTCACGTTTCAATGGCTCTTCGCGTTCATTGAAAATACGCAGCGCTTCTGATTTCGAAATTTCATCACGACGGTAAGCGAGGTTCTTACTGGCAATCTGCTTCATCCGTTTTTCGATCAACGGCAGATCGGCTTCAGTCAACGGCTGAGGCGCAATCACATCGTAGAAATAACCGTAGCGTGGATCGTCGAGCAGTGCTGGCCCGACCCCGAGCTTCGTGCCGGGATATAAATCCAAGACTGCCGCAGCAAGTAGATGAGCGGTTGAGTGACGAAGTACTTCAAGGCCATCGCGAGTCTGCGGGACGATGGGCTCGATCTCGACCGCGGTTCCGTTGTCTTCAGAAGATAGTTGGGCCGCAAGATCTACTTCACGGCCGCCGATCTTGGCAGCCAACGCCTGCTTGGCGACGTCACGATCGAGCTTCTTCAAAGCCTCGGCGACAGTCGACGAAGCCGGTACTGGAACAGCTACTCCGTCCTTAAGTTGTACGTTTATATCACTCATGATTGTCTCGCCTCCTGGCACGCCGGA
>QHXL01000247.1:24615-27410 GCA_003222935.1 Acidobacteriota bacterium | reverse complement strand
TGGTCCACCAATCGTGAAACCATACTGTGTGCGTGTAAACGGCGGGTCTTCAATTGGAGCAAATGCATTGCGAGCCTGGAAACTCCGGTGACGAAGGAAACCAAAAACATTTCCGTGCAGATCATTTGTTCCCGACTTTGTAACAACGTTAACGACGCCGCCAGACGACCTACCAAACTCCGCGGCAAATGAATTGGTAACAACCTGAAACTCCTGTACCGCTTCCTGGCTCACCGTTGAGCGCGAGGCGTTTACCGAGTTGTCCGTATTGTCCGCGCCGTCTACTTGAACGAGATTGGAACGACCACGTAGTCCACCAAAGTTCAGACCTGTTGTCGGGGCTGGTCCAATCGGACGACCGGCGTCACGACTGACTGTCGAAGTCGTAAGTGCGAACGATAGATAGTTGCGTTCGTTGATTGGAAGATTGTTGATGCGTTGCTGGTCGATCGTTGTTGCGATTGCAGTCTTTGACGTCTCTACGATCTCGGAAGTCGCGTCGGAGATCGTTACGCTTTCCGTAATCTGACCGGGTTCAAGCGCAACATCGACTGTAGCTGTTTGACCTACAGTCAGGTTGACCTTGGTCAGGACTGATTTCTTGAAGTTCGCCGCCTCGACAGTGATTTCGTAATCACCGGGTGTAAGGTTGACGATGCGGTAAAACCCCTCGTCGTTTGAGATCGCGGCACGACTTTGATTCGTAGCGGGATTACGCGCCGTCACAGCGGCATTCGGAACCACGGCACCCGTTGAATCCTTGACGACACCTTGCAGGTCGGCAGCGGCCGACTGGGCCTGGCCCAAAGCGACGTTCGCAAATGTAAGGGAGACTAAAAGAAGTGAAATTAATTGAACCGATCCGGTAAGCCACGTCTTCAGGGACACAAACATCGTCGTATGCTCCTTAACTAGTTTACGAACGTTCTTTACTTAAGATCTTGAACTTTCCAGCTATTAATGAACGAGAAGTTTTGCATGTGCTCATCTCGTTACTTTCACTGGCGATGCCTGGGATTACATCGATACACCCGGAACTCCATAGGAGATGGAGCTTTACAAAGAGAGATGCTCAACTGCTCAGCCTTTGTACTCTAAAACTCTCTTTTGTGGCAAGCAGTTATCTTTCGCAGGATGGTTGAACAAACGTCTGTAAGACGCTGTAAAAATTCCACTTAACTAAATGGAGCCGACAAACTGTTCCTGGTATTCGTCGCGCGGGTTGAACGTGCCAGCCAACCGCGAAATCGATCGCTAAAAGAGCAGATTGATATCGCTCCCTGGGCCAACCGTGGCTGGAAGGCGACACGACGCAGAAGACTGGAAACGCGGAGGCGTGAATCAAACTTTTGTGCGTAAGCCTTAGCGTAATCTCTTGCGAGCTCCGCGAACTCGTCTCGATTCAATTTGTCGCGATGGCGAACAATTAGTTGAGATACCAGCTCCCCGCTTTCAAGTGCCATCAGCATTCCGCTGCCTGTGAACGGGTCAATAAATGAGGCTGAGTCTCCAATTGCAAGCAATCCAGGCGCTGGACTTGGTTTGTGTCTCCCAAAACTTTCGAGAGCAACGCTCAACCAGTCGGAGCAGATGCGAGCTGACTCGAGTGTGTACGCAGCTCGAGGATTGGTCATCACACTTCTGCGCATTACAAGCTGCGGGTCTGATTGCGCTTGTCTAACTTCCGAAGCAGTGACGATGAAACATAAGTTACTCAGACCTGCTTCGATCGTGCTGAGTCCGCCGTAGCCATTCTTGTAAGAGTAGATCTCACATACGCCGGGTTCTGCTCGTGAGTCGCTGAGGTGCGCTTTGAATGCAACGAGTTTCGACTTCCTTGCGTGGCGGGTGTCGGCGCTCTTTACACGTCTAGCCAGCGATCGAGCTCGTCCAGTCGCATCAATAGTTATGTGCGCTCGATACTCTCGTTCCACTTCGTCAACTTTTGCTCTTATACCAAGCACTTTCCCGTCACCCTCGACGGGATTGTTGACAACGACTCCGTCGTGTACGTCGACACCTACACTTCTTGCGCGCAACAGAAGGTTCTGGTCCATCCTGGCCCGACTTAGTCCCATCGCAGCACCGCCACCAAACCAACGACTCGGCACGGCAATCCGCTTGCCGTATCGTGAATAAAACGTGGTCTCATTTATTTCAGCGGGATCAGCAGCGCGCATCTCAACCTCAACGCCGAGTCGCAGAAAATGATCAGCACACTCCGGTGAAATAAACTCGCCACACAGCTTTTCTCGTGGAAATTTCTTCTGTTCGAGCAACAGGACCTTGAAGCCGTTACTCGCAAGATGAATGGAGGCGCTTGTTCCGGCAGGACCAGCTCCAACTATGATGACATCGTAGCTGCTCATTTTTAACCCACTTCTACCTAAGCCGCTTTCTGAGACGCGCAAACTGGCGCATTCCCGGCATCGGCGGTCAACGCCAACCGAAACGGAAAGTGGCGCGTAACTTCCACGTTCTTTAGACCAGCCGCCTTCCCCAATTCCAACAATTCGTCAGGCTTGAAACTTCTGAGAATGGAAAGTGATCCGTCTTCTCGCAGCAGACGATTGTGCAGAAATAGTTTGCCCACGGTCGTGTAAAAAAAATAGGCGATTGGGTGCCGGTGGAGGTCGATGACAAAAACTCGCCGCCGTGCCACGCGACTCATCTCGAGAAGGATGTCGATCACTTGTTGTTCAACGAAGTGATGCGTGAAGAGTGAACAGATCACGTAATCGAATTCGCCGTTGCGGAATGGTAGCGAGAGTGCATCGCCACGTACTGAGTCAATC
>QHXL01000247.1:0-24587 GCA_003222935.1 Acidobacteriota bacterium | reverse complement strand
TTCTGGTTTCAATGGACCAACTTGCTGCAACGCGCAAAAGTTCTCCTGATCCAGCGCCGACATCTAATACTGAGAAGGCCTTCAAATTATTTGCCGCAACGTCGCGAAGCAACGTCTCGCGCAAAACTCGTGCGTCCCCCAGCCAACGATTCACACGTTGCAACTCGACGATACAGCCCTCGTATTCTTCGGACGTGTAACTGCCTTTGTCGAGATTTTCCAATTTGTAACTGCGCTGCTTGAACTGGTCGAACATACGTTACTGGACCATCTTTTCGATTACCAATGCGCTGTTCTTGGAACCAAAACCGATGCAGTTGCAAAGTGCAATTTGCACATCGGCTTCACGCGCCTTATTGGGGACGTAGTCGAGATTGCAGTCAGGGTCGGGCTCGTCCAGATTGATGGTTGGAGGAATAAGGTGGGTATGCATGGCACACAGTGCTGCGCCCACTCCCGCAGCTCCGCTGGCACCTTGCGGATGACCAATTTGGGATTTCGTTCCCGACATCGGAATCCTTCCCGCGTGTCCGTCAAACGCAAGTTTCAAGGCGCTCGTTTCAATTCGATCATTGAGCAGCGTCGATGTGCCGTGTAGGTTCACGTAGTCGATATCTTTTGCTTCACGGCCCGCGTCTGCCAGGGCCAATCGCATCGCGCGAGCAGGTTCGTCACCATCTTCTGCAAGTCGAACGCGATGATACGCATCACACGTCGCTCCGTAGCCGGTGATCTCCGCATAAATCTTTGCGCCACGTTCCTTTGCGTGTTCAAGCTCTTCCAGGACGTAAATCCAGGAGCCTTCTCCCAGCACAATTCCGGATCGGTTTTTTGAAAAAGGTCTCGACGCACGCTGAGGTTCATCATTCCAATCATTCGTAAGCACGGTCATGAGATTGAAAGCGGCAAGAATTCCCGGAGCAATCGGCGCGTCGACACCGCCCGACAACATCACATCCTGCCGGCCAACAACAATGTGTTCAGCGGCATACGCGAGAGCGTCGGTTGAGCTCGTGCAACCGGTAGAGACTATGTGCGACAGACCACGAAGACCAAAGGCCATCGAAAGTTCACTCGAAAGACCACCATGAGTCGACGCGGGAATGGTATAGACGCTGGCTTTGTTAGTTGGACCAACGTACCAGTATTCGTACTGCTGTTCGGTGAATGCGAGGCCACCACCTCCGGTGCCCAGTTGAACTCCAATACCGCGCCGTTCAGTTAACGACAAGTCGTTCGGAAACAATCGTGAGTCTTCGAGGGCCTCGCGCGCGGCCGCCAGCGCCAGGGGAACTGTGCGTGGTACGTGCTTGCGATCTTTTGGACTGATTTGAGCTTCCCAGTCGAAGTCGGGAACTTCAGCGGCGATTTTTACAGGAGAGTTTGAAACGTCAAAGGATTGGATTCTGCGAACACCACTTTGTCCAGTGACAAGTGCATTCCAGTAAGCCTCACGTCCTACTCCGAACGGCGTGACACACCCCATTCCGGTGATGACAACACGACGCGGACGCGTGAGCGCTCTTAACATCTATACGATCCCTGAAAGAGGGAATTACACCAAGGGGAGGATTAAAGATAACTCGGGGTATTACACCTTTTGCCCGCATTCATTACAAAACTTTGAGCCAGGCGATAGTTCAGCTTTGCAATTTGGGCATGCCGCCTTTTCTTGTTTGGCGCCACACTCGTTGCAGAACTTCGCGCCGGCTTGCAGTGGAGAAGCACACTTTACACAGGGCACCGTCTGGGCCGTGGTCCCAAGCTTTTCGCCGCAATCGATGCAGAACTTCGCTCCAGCTGCGTTTCCGGTTCCGCATTTTGGACACGCTACTGATGAACCCCCGCCTTTCGGCTGCTTCATAGCATCAGTCATGGCGCCGGCCATCGCGTTGCCGATAGCAAACCCGGCTCCCAGGCCCGCACCTGTTCCAGCGCCACCACCGGTGTTCTGAGCGGCGTCACGCATCGCATCGGCCGCTTGAAACTGCGCGTAACGTCCAACGTCGCCAATCACTCCCATGGAAGTGCGCTTATCCATGGCTGCTTCGACTTCCTGTGGTAACGAAATGTTTTCAATGACGAACTTGGTTAACTCCAGTCCATACGACTTGAAGTCTTCATTCAATTTTTCTCGTGTGAACTTTCCGAGTTCATCGTAATTCGACGCGAGGTCGAGTGCGGCAATTTTCGACTCAGCAAGCCCATCACTAAAACCACCGACGAGAGTTCGCTTCAACTGACCCTCAATATCTTCGGTGACGAAGTGCGCGTTGGTGCCGGCGATCTCTTTAATGAACGCCTTCGGGTCAGCAACTCGGATCGAGTAGATACCGAAGGCCCGCAGGCGGACCATGCCAAAGTCGGTATCGCGCATCATCACCGGGTTGGGCGTTCCCCATTTGAGATCGGTGAACTGCTTGGTATTGACGAAATAGATTTCCGCTTTGAATGGCGAGTTGAACCCAAACTTCCAGGCGCCAAGCTTGGAAAGGATCGGTGTGTTGCCGCCGTCGACGGTATAGCGTCCCGGGGGAAACAGATCAGCGATCTGACCTTCCGACACAAAAACTGCTGCTTGCGACTCGCGAACGATCAACTGCGCGCCGTTCTTGATTTCCTGGTCTTTCACAGGAAAGCGATACACGAGTGTGTTGTTCGTGTTGTCGAGCCATTCAATTACTTCGATGAATTGCGATGTCGGGCTTAGTCTGTCAAGGATTCCCATTTGAGTCTCATTCGTCTCCAAAGATTAAGAGCTGGCCAATTATACGATGAGAAGGATCAATTTGCCGAAATGTTCGAGGCGCGGCGACGACTTACGACGATTAGGACAGTTAAGCCGCCGCTAATGTCGATCAAACTATCGACGAATGAGGCCGTTCGCGTGGGAACGAAGCTCTGATGGTACTCATCAAGAAGTGCATAAAGCACAATCAAGGTCGCCGATATCCAGAACCAGTACCGGTGCACTGAAGGATTTGGGGAGGTTCGAAATGCCCTGGCGGCCAGGAGGCCCAACATTGCGTACTCGCTGAAATGCGCTAGCTTTCTTACAACGAAATGAATGGTGGTAAGAGTTTCCTGACTTGTATCGGGAAAGAACCAAAGAACCACTGGTCCAATGAAGCGGGAAGTGTTGGAAGCCGAAAAACTATTTGATGAGGCAAAGAAAATGAAACCGAGCCACAGAACTAGCGGAGCGAAACGGCTGAGAAGTCGAAAGGGGTATTTCAAGTTAAAGGCTCAAGCAATGATGGGAAGCGATTTGCCGCTTCCCATCGTCGAAAACTAAAACTGTTAAGTGGTGCTAAAGAGCAGCGGCACCAGAAACTACTTCGATAATCTCATTTGTGATCGCGGCCTGACGGACACGATTCATCCCCAGGGTGAGACTATCGATAAGTTCGCTGGCGTTCTTGGAAGCTGAATCCATCGCCGTCATGCGGGCACCTTGTTCAGAAGCTACAGACTCCAATAACGCACGAAAGACCTGAGTCTCAATCAGGCGAGGCAACAGGTGTCCAAACAATTCGGCGGGTGGTTGCTCGTACACGTAGTCGACAAGCGATTCGGGTTGATTCGATTTGGCTTCCGTTTCCTCTTCTTTTTCGCGAGAGACGGGTAAGAGTTGTTCTAGTATGACTCGCTGTTGCAGAACTGATTTGAACTCGTTGTAGATCAGAAAAACTTTATCGATACCTTCATCTTCTGTGTAAAGCTTGATGGTGTGGCGTGCAACGTCTAAAGCTTCTGCAAAGTCGACCCTGCCTTTACCGGTGAGACCAATATATTCCCCTGCAATCACGGCGTTGCGACTGCGAAAGAAGTCACGACCTTTTCGTCCAATCGCCAGTATCTCGATCGTCCTTCCCGGGTTCTCCTTAACGAACGACTGACCAGCTTTAACCAGGTTCGTATTGAATGCACCGCATAACCCCTTGTCGGCAGTTACCAGTACCATCAGGTATCGCTCATCGCCTCGCTGGTCGAGTAACGGATGGTGAAAGTCTTCGTCCGTCCGCTTCGCGAGTTCACCGAGAACTTCCATCATCTTGTTTGTGAATGGTCGCGCAGCTACAACACGTTCTTGAGCACGCCTGAGCTTCGACGCCGAGACCATCTTCATGGCCTTCGTGATCTGCTGAGTGTTCTTAACCGACTTGATGCGCCGGCGAATGTCTAAGAGATTCGGCATGAGTAACGACTATGCAGTGGCTGAAGTTGTTTGAGTTGGAGCACCAAGCGCACCCGGCTTCGAACTTTGCGTCTTCCAGTTATCTTTGAAGTCTTCGAGCGCTTGTTTTAGATCACTCTTGATTTCGTCTGTCAGGCTCTTTTTCTCCCTTATAGCGGTGAGCAAGCCTGGATGCGAGTTTTCGACAAAACTCAACAGATCCGTCTCAAATCTGCGCACATCCTCAATAGCAATGTCGTCGGTAAAGCCGTTGGTAGCCGCCCAAATGCCGAGCACCTGCTTTTCAATGTCCATCGGACGGTATTGAGGTTGTTTGAGAATCTCGGTCAGACGCTGTCCTCGAGCAAGCTGCGCTTGGGTTGCCTTATCGAGGTCTGAACCAAACTGTGCGAACGCCTGTAACTCACGGAACTGCGCCAGGTCGAGTCGCAGAGTTCCAGCTACTTGCTTCATCGCCTTGATCTGGGCCGAACCACCTACTCGCGACACACTGTTGCCTACGTTAATCGCTGGTCTGAACCCACTGTTGAAGAGGTCGGCCTCAAGAAAGATCTGACCGTCAGTGATCGAAATAACGTTTGTTGGAATATAGGCCGAGATGTCGCCGGCCTGCGTTTCGATAATAGGCAAACTCGTGAGCGAACCACCGCCCTTGATATCAGAGAGTTTCGCCGCGCGTTCGAGCAGTCTTGAGTGGAGGTAGAAGACGTCACCCGGATAAGCCTCGCGACCCGGAGGTCTTCTCAATAGCAACGAGATTTCACGATACGCAGCAGCTTGTTTCGAGAGGTCATCGTAAATTGTTAACGCATGACGACCATTGTCGCGGAAGTACTCGCCCATCGCCGCGCCTGAGTAAGGCGCCAAAAACTGCATCGCTGCCGGGTCAGAAGCGGTCGCCTTTACTACGATGGTGTAGTCCATCGCGCCAAAGTCCTGGAGAGTTTTCACAACCTGGGCGACGGTCGAGGCCTTCTGACCAATCGCGACGTAAATACAAATTACATCCTTGCCTTTTTGGTTGATGATCGTGTCGACTGCCACGGCCGTTTTACCGGTCTGGCGATCTCCAATAATTAGTTCGCGCTGTCCACGACCGATCGGCACCATAGCGTCGATCGCCTTGAGGCCGGTTTGAAGTGGTTCTTTCACAGGTTGTCGATCGATTACGCCGGGAGCGATTCGCTCAACCGGGTAATAGTGATCCGTGACGATTGGACCACCATCGTCGATCGGATTGCCTAGTACGTCGACAACTCGTCCAATCAGAGCCTCACCAACCGGCACCTGCATAATGCGACCGGTGCGTTTGACGATATCGCCTTCGCTGATTTTCTGGAAATCACCAAAGAGAACTGCACCGACTTTGTCTTCTTCCAGGTTGAGGGCGAGACCGCGAACGTCATGTGCGAACTCGAGCAGTTCGCCGGCCATTACTTTTTCAAGGCCATGTATCTCGGCAATACCGTCACCTATTTTGATAACCGTACCAACCTCAGTGACAGTCACGCCTGTATCGAAGTTTTCTATTTGTTTGCGAATAATCTCGTTGATTTCGCTAGCTCTTATGGGTTCCATGTTGTCCTCTAATTACTTAACGTACGCTTCAGCCACCGACCAGGTCGCCAGCGAGACGGTCGAGCTGACCTTGGACCGATCCATCAAAAACCGTGGAGCCGACCTGGGTGACGATTCCTCCAATGATCGCTTCATCGATCGTAAAGGAAACACGCACTGAACGCCCTGCCGCTGAAGCGAGCGCATCTTTCAATGACGATTTCACCTCGCCAGGAATTGGACGAGCTGTTGTCACTTTCGCGGCTACCACTCCACTACGGTCATCGAGTACCTGGCCAAATTTTTCAGCCACGTATTTCAGTTGGGCCAGTCGTTGATTCTTGAGCAGAACTCGCAGGAACGAAGCGGTCGTCTCATGCACTTTCGTGCGAGCGATCAATTCTTCAAGAACGGTTTGCTTTTGATCGTAAGGAACCGTGGGATTGGCAAAGACTTCTCGCAACTGTGGGTTGGTTTCAATCAACGACGCCCAGCCATCGATCTCTTGTTGGACCACCCGCTCGTTTCCTTGTTCGGCGACGACTTCCCCCAGGGCAGTTGCGTAGCGTCTCGCTATGGTTTGTACACTCAACCTCGCACCCTCCCAAGTTCAGCGACTCTTTCCTTAATGAGTCGAACGTCTTCGGCCGGATTGAGTTGACTAATGACCGTTGCTTTTGCCAGGTCGAGGCTTCGCTTTGCAAGGAACTGTCGCAACTCTTTCTTCACCACTTTCCTCGCGGTCTCTAGTTCCCTTTCGGCCTGACTTTTTAGCTTTTCGATTTCGCGCTCCGCGTCGGCTGCCAGTCGTTCGCGCTCAAGCGTGGCCTCTTTCTCCGCTTGTTGGCGAAGTGCCTGGACGTCTGCATCCAGGTGAGCGAGTTGAGCGTCGGCCTCGGTGAGTTTTTCTTCAGCAGCTTTTTTATCTTCCTCTGCTTGTTTAATTTCCTTGCGAATACTTTCTCCACGAGCCGCGAGTGCGGCAGCAATCGGACGTCGGAGTATGTAGATCGCGGCGCCGACAAACACCGCAAGATTAATGAACTTCCAGAGCTCAAGGCCCGGGTAGTTAAGAACGTCTGTCCAATTTGAAAGTACGATTAGAAACATGTGTGACTAAACAAGCTCCGACTTAGCGATGCAGAATCTGACCACTGATCATGTCAGCGATCTCTTTCGCTTGTCCCTCTAATTGTTGTTGGACTTGCTTCTCTTGTTCGTGAGTAGTGGCAATGTCTTGGGCAAGTTTCTGGTTCAGGTTCTCCTTGAAAGCACGAACCTTCTCATCCTTCAACCTCAACGCCTGTGACCGTTCCTTCTCTAAGAGGTGATAACCCTCAGTGCGAGCATCTCGCAAAGCTGCCTCGTATTGCTGAAGGCGTTCATCCCTGGCTTTCAGAAGAGTCTTCGCGTCATCGACTTTTCCAAGGATGTTCTTGTCCCGTTCCTCCAGGATCTTATTAATAGGCTTTAGAAGGGTGCGATTGAGAATCACAACCATGAGAGCCACCATTAACAGGTGGATCAGAATGGTCCCATCAGGCACCAACTGAATAGAGGCTTCCGCCAAGAACATTCAAAGTCCTCACTGTAAACGAAGGTACGGTACTGAAAAGCGCGCGAGTCTAACATGCTCAATTTACTCGGTCAACCGAGGTCCCACTCAGGATATCCAGGCGACTGCCGAATAAGAACCGGAGAGTTCAGTACTACATTGTACTGCCGGAATTTCGATGTTAACCATCCGCAATGGCAGATACCCAGACCACTTGTACTATCTACACCTCATTGGGTCGATCTCGTTAGAAGTTGATATATGCGATCCAGATCTCGGTTATTGAAGAAGGTGATTTCTATCTTTCCGGAGCCATCCGAAGACGACTGGTTGATCTTAACCTGGGTCCCTAAGGCCCGCCGAAGCTTGGTTTCAGCCGCTCTGACGTTCGGGTCGTCAGAAACCTGTTTCGCCTGATTTGCCCGCGGCGTCTCTCCCAGGAACTTCTTCACTAGAGCTTCCGTGGCTCGTACCGACAACTCCTTTTCGAGAATCTGTTGCGTAAGGCGACGTTGCTGATCCGGATGAGGAACTCCCAGAACAGTGCGAGCATGGCCAGTAGATAAACGACCTTCCTCGACGAGTCGCTGGACGTCTTCGGGTAGGCGAAGCAGACGCAAGTAGTTTGTGATGTACGAACGGTCTCTCCCAAACTTTGAAGCGACAGCCTCCTGGGTAAGACCAACAGTTTCGATTAAATTCTTGTAGGCGTGTGCTTCTTCAATCGGGTTTAGATCTTCCCTTTGAATATTCTCAGTTAACGCAATCTCCAAAAGATCTTTGTCGGGCACGTCCCTGACAACAGCGGGAATGCGAGTGAGCCCCGCCTTTTGGGCTGCGCGCCAACGCCTTTCTCCCGCGACGAGTTCGTAACGCTCCCCTCGGCGCCTAACCAGGATCGGCTGCACGATTCCATGCTCCTTGATCGACTCTGCCAGCCGTTCCAGGGGCTCATCCTCAAACCGGGTTCGAGGCTGCATTGAACCTGGATCGATCAAGTCGACGTCGATCTCGAGTGTGTCCGGTCCAGTGCTAACCGTTTGGTCAGAGCCCAGTAGCGCTCCCAGGCCCCGGCCCAGCGCTTTTCGATTCATACATGATCTCCCTGGAAATGATTTCCCTGGCCAACTGGGAATAGGCCACCGCTCCTCGAGAATTAGGGTCGTAACTAATGATGGGCTTTCCGTAACTGGGTGCCTCAGCGAGACGGACATTGCGAGGTATCACACAGTGAAAGACCGGCTGACCGTAGAAGTCTCGTAAATCAGCAGCAACCGCTGCCGACAAATTGGTTCGCTCGTCGTACATGGTAAGGAGCAAACCCTCAATAGTTAACCCTGGATTGTGTAATCTGCGGATGCGCGCCAGCGTATCGAAGAGTTCCGTAACACCCTCCAGGGCGTAATACTCACATTGAATTGGGACGAGTAAAGACTTCGCGGCAGTCAGTGCGTTTAGCGTAAGAAGCCCCAACGATGGCGGACAGTCGATAATGAAGTAGTCAAAATCCGACTCCACACTCGCCAATGCCTGCTTCAACCGCAACTCCCGTTTTTCGATTTCCACCAACTCTATCTCAGCACCCGCCAAATCCTTATTAGCTGGGACCACAAAGAGAGAATCAATATCCGTCCTCAAGATCACGTCGGAAAGAGGCTGATCCAGTACTAAAGCGTGATAAAGACTTCGCCTGAAACTACCCTTTTGTATTCCAATGCCCGATGTCGCGTTTCCCTGGGGATCCGAATCGATCAAAAGAACGCGAAATCCAGAGCTAGCGATAACCGCGGAGAGATTGACGGCAGTAGTGGTTTTCCCCACTCCTCCTTTTTGATTAGCCACAGCTATAGCTTTTGCCATTGGTTTTCGGTGAACAACCTTCGCCTTGACGGATGGATTACGCACTAAACTAACACACCCAAAAGGACGCGACCACTCAAACAACGAATTTAACGGGTTTTATGAGGGAGAAGGATATGTTTCACGTGTCCCATCCGCCTAGAGGAGACGGTCTAGTTGGGGACACGTGAAACATTAGCTCGCTTTTTGAGCGGCCGAAAGGTGGACGAGCAGTGTCGATAGGGCGGCAGGCGTCAGCCCTGGGATCCGACGGGCCTCGCCGAACGTCTCAGGTCGAGCACGCTCAAGTCGCTCGACGACCTCATTCGACAGACCGCTCAAGCCTTTAAAAACAACTTGCCCGGGAATTCGGAGCGAATCATGTTGAAAGATCCGATCAATCGTGGCTTTTTGCGAGTCCAGGTAGCCAGCATAAAGCGAGTCGGCTAAAGCCGACGTTAAATCGCTTTCGGTTACATCTGCAAGCGCCGTAGGCAATAGTCGCCTAATGAGCGCCTGCGATACCTGGGGACGCTTGGCGAGTTGGGCCAGCGAAATTGAGTCCCCTAAATCAGTTCCCAACTCTGCTTGAAGCGCAGAGTATTCCGGATCTGAGCGACGGAAGCGCGTTGAATCGAGGCCCGTTCTTAGCGCGGTCAGCCGAGTCTGGCGGGCAGTGAATCTCTCCCAATCCGAGTCTCCAACTAGACCAAGTTCACGTCCATAACCCTCCAGCCGTGCGTCAGCATTATCGTGTCTCAAGGCCAATCGATACTCAGCGCGCGATGTAAAGATCCGATAGGGTTCATCAACACCTTGCTTGATCAAGTCCTCGATTAGCACGCCGGTATACGCCTCATCGCGGCGCAGACGCAGACTCGCACGACCCTGTGTCAACAACGCGGCGTTGATGCCGGCTATCAACCCCTGGCATGCCGCCTCTTCATATCCAGTCGTGCCGTTAATCTGTCCGGCATGAAATAGCCCCAAAACTCTCGCTGTCTGTAAGTCCGGGCCTAACTCACGCGGGTCAACAAAATCATATTCGATTGCATATCCCGGCCTGATAATCTTTGCCTCATCGAGGCCCGGAATCATCCGCACAAGCTCCTGCTGCAATTCCGCGGGCAGCGAAGTCGAAAAACCATTCATGTAGACTTCGTTTGTGTCGTGACCCTCCGGTTCCAGAAATAACTGGTGCCTGTTTTTATCGGCAAACTTCACAACCTTGTCTTCAATCGAAGGGCAATAACGTGGTCCAACTCCTTGAATCTTTCCCGAGTACAACGGCGACTCCGCCAAATTTCTTCGAATCTCGTCGTGCAATCGCTCACTCGTGTAACCGATATGGCAATCCAATTGTTTCTGCTCGAGCTTGTCAGTCGAAAACGAAAACGGCACCGGAACCTTATCGCCAGGTTGAACCTCAAAAGCCGACCAATCGATAGTGCGTCCATCCAGCCGGGGAGGAGTTCCCGTCTTCAACCTGCCAACCGGAAAGCCCAGTCGCTTTAACGACTCTGATAGTTCAATCGCCGCGGGCTCACCGGCCCTGCCGCCCCGGTAGGTCCGCCGACCTGTATGAATCAACCCGTTTAGAAAAGTTCCGGTCGCAATGACAACTGCTTCTGCACCGAAGCAACGGCCGTCTTCTAACTCGACTCCTTTGATTTGTGCGTCGTGAACCAGTAACTCGACAACTTTTCCCTGGCGCAAATGAAGATTAGGTGTGCCTTCAAGAATGCGGCGCATCTCGGCGCGATACAACATTCTGTCAGCCTGCGCGCGCGGTGATTGCACGGCTGGACCACGTGAGCGATTCAGCAATCTGAACTGTATTCCGGTCCGATCAATCACGCGACCCATCACACCACCGAGCGCATCGATCTCACGAACCAGGTGACCCTTCGCAATCCCACCGATCGCCGGATTACAGGACATTTGGCCGATGAGATCCAGATTAAGAGTGATCAGTCCGGTATCCGCCCCCAGGCGTGCGGAGGCAGAGGCTGCCTCGCAACCAGCATGGCCAGCTCCGATAACTATCACTTTGAAATTTTCGTCGAACGTCATTTCTACTTTCCAATACAAAACGTCGAGAATATCTGCGTCAATATATCCTCGGTCGTGGTTTCTCCGGTGATCTCACCCAGAAGTCTTAACACATTATGCAATGGCGCCAGGATTAACTCTTCGCTCGCACGAGCAGCTATGGAATCCATTGCTGCTTCCAACTCTCGCGACGACGCTCTCAATAGATCATGATGTCGGGCATTAGTGATTAGCAGTCCCTCGTAGTGTCCGTCGTCACGAGTAAGAGACTTTATTATAGCAGCACGAAGATCATCGAGACCTTCTCCAGTTAGTGCTGAGACTCTAATGCCAATTGGACCATCCCCGGAATTTTCTGAGGAAAATAGATCTGACTTATTCAAAACCAAAAGAGAAGGGCACTCACTAACACCGGCTTGCGCTAATCCATTCTCGGTCGAACCATCGACAATGTTAAGAACGAGGTCTGCATCGCTTGCCGTTCTAAGCGTCCGCTCGATTCCTAAACTCTCAATACTGTCTGTGGTCTCGCGCAATCCCGCCGTATCAGTGAGGACAACCGGAACGCCCCCGATGTCAATTGGATGGTCCAGCGTGTCGCGCGTAGTGCCGGGGATTGCGGTGACGATCGCCCTGTCCTGTTGGATCAGTTTATTGAACAGGCTCGACTTTCCCACGTTAGGTGGACCAACTATCGCAACCCTAGCTCCATCATGAATTAAGCGTCCCGCCGGATAACTGTCTCGAAGCCTACCAACGCCATCACCAACGAACAGGATCGACTCCTGAATCTCCTGGTATTTTGTTTGAGGTAAGTCGTCTTCAACAAACTCAAGCGCCGACTCAAGGACCACTATCACCTCAATGAGTTTTCTTTTGTAATGTTCTAGTCGGTATGAGAGCTCTCCGCCCATCTGCCTCGCCGCTTGTTTGACTGCGACATCAGTTTGGGCGCTGATCAGGTCCCGAACAGCTTCGGCTTGGGATAGATTGATTTTGCCGTTGGCCAGGGAACGGAGAGTGAACTCCCCGGGCCCCGCCAGGACTGAACCCAGAGCTAACGACCGATCTAAAATCTGTCGGATAACCGCGGGCGACCCATGACAACCAATCTCGACAACGTCTTCTCCCGTAACTGAATTTGGTGCTGGAAAGAATGTGACTAAGCACTCGTCCAAGACTTCGCCGCCTTCCGAGTAAATTTTGGTGATGCTTGCTCGTCTAGGCTTTACATCGTGCAACTCAGGTGCGAGTTGTCGGGTGATCGACAACGACTCAGGGCCAGAAAGGCGCACAACGGCTATCGCTCCTCTGCCAATGGGAGTTGAAAGTGCGACGATCGTACTCATGATCTTACTTCGAAGAAGGAGAGATCGGTCTGAAACGGCGGGGTCGTAACTGGATACGCTTCGAAATTATTTGGCGGGGGATTTTCGGCTGACTCTGAGCTTACGATCGTTCCCTTCGCCTATCGATTCAGTAAACAAATCTTCGCTTTCGGCTAGTGTCAGGTGAATAATTCGACGCTCATTCGCACTCATCGGTTCAAAGGTAAAAGCCAAGCCTGTTTGCCTGACTCGATTCGCCGCGTGATTCGCCATAGCCTGAAGTTCTGCTTCGCGAGTTGCGCGAAAACCGCGTACGTCGCAAACAAGTCTCTCTTTTCCAATGAGACTACGGCCATAGACCTGGTTCACAAGGTGCTGAAGGGCCTCGAGGAGTTCACCGGTTTGCGTTTGCAGAAGCTCAGCATCCGCACCGTCGATGTCGAGAACCGAGCCGGCAATACCAGTCCGCAAACTAACATCCAACTCCAAACCACTGCTGGCAAAAACCTGGTTCAGGAAATTCGCAGCTTCCTGTGGGGTCTCACTCATTTGCTCACTCATTGTTTTGACCTCATCTGTAAAACCTAACTAGTAGCGGGCTTCAGCTTCTTTGGTGCTGGTCCTTCATCGTCCGTTGTGGTCCAACGATTTATCAGGAACTGTTGCGTGAAGCCAACGATATTACCGACCAGCCAGTACAAGACCAATCCCGAAGGAGCACTCCAAAGGATGTAAAGCATAAAGAGCGGCATACCAATCGCCATCATCTTTCGCTGCAATGGATCAGCGGAAGGTGCAGGAGTCACCAATTGCAAAACTACCATCGTGCCGGTCATCAGGATCGGCAAGACATGGATCAAGTATGGCTCAGGAGCTGATAGATCGGGAATCCACAAGAAGCTTGCCTGGCGAAAATCTAATGAGATCGTAATGGCTCGATAAAGCGCGAACAGAAACGGCATCTGAATCAGCAACGGCAGACAGCCGCCGAGGGGATTACCTTCCTTCATTAAGCGCAACTGTTCGACCTGCAGCTCCTTCAAGCGCGGGTCGTTTTGCTTCATCCCCTTGATCTTCTCCTGCAGCTCTTTCATCTTCGGCGCAAGCTTCTGAGCTTTCTTCATCGATTTCGACGAGCGCCACTTAAGCGGAAAGAACAGCGAGTAGATCACGATAGTGAACAGAATGATCGCCAGGCCATAACTGTTCGTGATCCTGTAGAGGAAGGAAATCGCCTTGAGGATGGGTACAGCAATTGGCCTTGAAACCATCGACAGATAACCGTAGTCGATCAACCCGTCCAGATCGACCTGACGCTGGGCCACTGAAGTAATTTCACGACTCGCTTCTTCCAACAAGTAGTGATCTTTTGGACCGGCGTAAATAAGAGTACGGCCACCGTCGGAAGGCACCGGAACATAACCGGTAATCAAAAATCTTTTCTCACCTGTTTTGCCATTAGGCTTGTACTCGTACGCGACGGTTCTGTACTCGAGCCCCTCCAGCGAACCCAACGGCGTCGCAACCATAGCGAAGTAGGTGTCCCCCACCCCCGCCCAATTCACCGGTCCGTTCAGGTTTAGATGATCCGGACTATTCTTGTTTCGGTTGATAGCGTCGGCCGTATGCCTGACAACGCCAGTGCCGACAAAAGAAACGGCTTCAGGTGCAACCGAATAAAAGCTGTGATGCCCTATGCCCTGATCACCGATACTTGGACCAACTGATAACTTTACATGGGGCACCGCTTGACCGTTACGCTGTAACAGTACCGATAGATCAGCCGTGTAGCGGTCAGCATCGAACACTACCGTCTTCTTGATCTGAGCCCCTCCGTCATCCAGCAGAAACGAAATCTGTTTCTTTTGACCGGCAGTCAGATTGATCTCAAGATCACCCGTGGTCCCGTCCACACCTTCAACTTTGTAAGTAGCCGCGGCGATTGCGGCGTCAAAAGCCGCATCATCGGTATGTATTTGAAGAGGAACCTGTCGAGGTTGTCGATTCAAGCCTTCTGGTGAGATAAGTTCGAGTGGAATTCGCTCCTTGCTTCGTCCAGCGACGGAAAATATCTCCTTCTCGCCTTCCTTACTCTTATTCTTCTTGATGATCCAGCTGATCGGTTCGGCGCCCTGGCTATCGAACTTGATGTCGTACAAAGGTGTGCGAACCGTTAGAACTCTACGCGGCGCGTTACCCTGCGGCACCGTCGGCGAACTCTGACTGGAAGACGGCTGCTGCGACTGGCTATTCTGCGCGCTCTGCGTCGTCGCCGGGGTTGCGGTAGCTGTAGGGCTTGCGGCCGGTGCTGGTTGCGGATTCTCTGGTGGCTTACCCGGATAGAAATAGCTCCACAAGAATAAAATAGCTGATGAAAGCACCAGCGCTATTATCAATCGTTTTTGTTGCATGAAGGTATTCGAAGCTTAGTTGGTGCCGGCTTTCATTTCACCGGATCGTATCCCCCCGGATGGAACGGATGACAACGTAACAGGCGGCGCAGTGCGAGCCCAGATCCGCGAAGCGCACCATAACGCTCGATTGCGCCCATAGCATATTCCGAGCACGTTGGAATAAATCTACAAGAGGGAGGTAGTAGCGGAGAAATCGCCAGTTTATAAAATCTAAGAAGTGATATTAGGACGGTCTTCACTCGAATAACGCTTACTCAATGCCGTTCGCTATCAACTAGCGCTTGTTCCAGATTGCCTACCTTCTCAACGATCAGCGCAAACTCTTGAGCGGGCTCATTGAGCTTGACCGCTAACACCGTCGCCTTTGCATTCACCACCCAATCGTAACTTTGGGAAAGAGCCCGCAAAGGAATCTCGTTAAATCNNNNCGCTCGATTTCCGCTTACCGCTTTACCGATCGCCTTCTTCGACGCCGTCACTCCCAGTCGATGACTCAAACCTTGGTTACGAATAACAAAGACTGTTATGAATTTGCCGTCGTAGCGCTTGCCATTCTTATATACGCGCTGGAACTCGCTTGGGTCTCGCAAATAATTCCGCATGCGCTAACAAATGTGTTAACAACAGCTTTCTTAATAATGTGCTGGCGTCAACCGCTTGCGTCCCTTTGCGCGACGTCTCTTCAATACCAGGCGGCCATTTTTGGTGGCCATCCGGGCTCTAAAACCATGGGTCTTTGCCCGGCGTCTGTTATTGGGTTGGAATGTGCGTTTAGACATAGTCGTTAATTTCTCCTCTAGACGAAAATCGTAAGACTAATCGTGGCCTTAGGTTATGTCAAGAAAGGGCGGCCTCTAGTACTGTTTATTTGAGAAATTTGAGTACAAATGTCCCGGGCTCGACAATCTTCTTCCGGGATGCGCTCACGATACCCAACCGAGTAAAGTAAGGGTCAAAGCTACCGTGACCATGAGTTGAAAAACCTCATTCGGTCCGGCTTTATGAGCCTAATTTGGAGCGCTTGGCATGTACTGTAATAATACCTTGATCCCAAACGCGACTCTTCTCCGTAAGGATTTGAAGTCTATTGTTTTATTCCCCACTCTCGCTTGATCGATCGAAAACTTCTATGTTAGTCTCCGCTGGCTTTCAAACTAACACCCCTGTAAGTAGTTGATAAGCAAAGACTTTAATGCTTTACTTTAACCCGCTGAAAGCTTTTTCCACCGCCTGTGGAAAAGGCTGAGGAAAAGACCTTCGAGTGGGTTAAGGCGCGATCCTCGACAAGGAATTGGTGGATAAGGGCAGGTTAGAGTTCTTCGAATAACCGGTGTACGGATTTATTGCGCGAGCTTTAGTCAAATTGAACCCTCCGGCTCCACGTTCTTCAAAAATGAATCCAACGGTAGATACCAATGTTTGGGGTGAAATACTTCATTCGCTCAGCGGTCGACTCAATCAGCAGACCTTGGATAGGTGGTTCCGTCCCATACAATTTGAACGGCTGGATAACACCGGACAGGTAATCCATTTGAGAGCTCCCAATCAGGTAGTCAAAGATTGGGTTGTCGACAACTACTCCAAGCTTCTGGATGAGTCGTTGAATGATCTCCGGCTTAATGGTTATTCCGTTGGCTGGGCAATTGGTAACTCAACGGAAACTATCGCGACCGTTTCCAAACCAGCTGAACCACCGGCAGCGCATCCCGTACCAGGTGTAACGATCCTTCAGGCAGAGCCTTCGCTAAGTTCAAAATACACATACGACAGTTTTGTTGTCGGCTCATGTAACCAGTTCGCTCACGCCGCTTCGATGGCTGTTGCCGAAGCTCCGGGTCGAACCTACAACCCGCTTTACCTTTATGGCGGTGTGGGACTCGGCAAAACTCACTTAATGCATGCCTGTGGTCATGCGATCAAATCTCGTAATCATCACTTGAAACTCTGCTACATCTCGTCAGAGAAGTTCATGAACGATCTCATTAACGCGATTCGATACGACAAGACTCAGAACTTTAGGGAGAAGTATCGATCAGTGGATGTGCTATTGATCGACGACGTGCAGTTCATGGCCGGCAAGGAAAGAACACAGGAAGAGTTTTTCCATACCTTCAACGCGCTCTACGATCAACAAAAACAGATCGTGATCAGTTCTGATTGTCCGCCCCGGGAAATTCCCACACTTGAAGAGCGACTGCATTCTCGATTTGAGTGGGGTTTAATCGCCGACATCGAGCCACCAGATCTCGAAACAAAGATTGCCATTCTGAAACGAAAGGCTGATCTGATCGGTGTCACTATTCCCGATGATGTAGCGATGTTTATTGCGGGTCGGGTAAAGAGCAACGTGCGTGAATTGGAAGGTTCACTGATTCGGCTAATCGCGATTTCGTCTTTACGAGGCGAGTCCATCTCAAAGACGTTGGCCCAGGACGCGATACGTAATTTTGCTAAAGAGGAAGAGCCGGGCGTAGTAACAGTCCAACAGATACAGAAGCTGGTTGCTTCAACGTACAAGTTGAGCGTCGACGAACTCCTTTCCAAAAACAATGCGCGTCATATCTCGCATCCTCGCCAGGTAGCGATGTATTTATGTAAACATCTCACCAAGCATAGTTATCCGGAAATTGGTCGGGCCTTTGGCGGAAAACACCACACGACAGTCATTCATTCCGTCGAAAAAATTGAAACACTTGTCGGTTCCGACGCGACATTACAACGACTGATCAGTGAACTCTCCGAGTCGTTACAAAAATAGTTTGGAGTACTTAAAGTTTTGCACAGTCCACAAAGAACGTTATGTAGAAATGTGGTAAGGTTTGCACTCCACAAAAGTTTTCCGAAGATCGAGAAGTAGATGGCACTTGTTTCCACAGCCAGTCAAAGCGACTAAATAACCTCTACGACTAAGGTTAGCGGCTTATTCACAGATTCACAGCCACCTACTAGTACTACTAGAGATATAAAAGTTTTGATTTTAGGTTAGAAGAAGAATAGCGCAGTGGATTACCACGGTGTGAAGGAGTAGCAGCAATGCAATTCGTCGTAAGCAAACAGAACCTTCAAAAAGAACTTGCCTTCGTTCAAGGTGTAGTCGAGAAGAAGAACACGATACCGGTATTGTCGAACATCCTCATCGAGTCGGTTGGTGAAGGCACGATCCGAATCACCGGAACTGACCTCGACGTTACTATTCGTTGCGACATGGAAGCTGAAGAGATTTCAACTCCCGGCGCTATTTGCGTGCAAGCGCGAAAACTTTTTGAGATCGCTCGGTTGTTGCCTGATGCGCCTGTGAGTTTCAAGAAGGAAGACAACGAATGGGTAACGGTAAAGTGCGATAGAGCACGATTCAAACTGGTTGGCGTTGCGCGCGATGCTTTTCCTGAAGTTCCTTCGTTCAAGTCTGCGCCTACAAAAATTCCGGCCAATGTGCTGAAGGGTTTTATAGATCGAACTATCTTCGCGATTACCCAGGAGGAGTCGCGTTATACATTGTCTGGTGCAAAGTTTGTGCTTGATGAGAACGGCGCCAAGATGGTTACGACCGACGGTCATCGTTTGGCTTACGTTGAAAAGAAAGACGTGACCAAGAACGGTGGTAATCAATCAATCGACACACTCATCCCGCGTAAGACATTAGCCGAGTTGACTAAGT
This sequence comes from Acidobacteriota bacterium, assembly GCA_003222935.1. Lineage (GTDB taxonomy): Bacteria > Acidobacteriota > Blastocatellia > Pyrinomonadales > Pyrinomonadaceae > PSRF01. The sequence goes on along the minus strand of QHXL01000247.1, from coordinate 5,986 downwards.
TAACAGCGGGTTTTGATGGAGATATCAGTCTCGGGATGGATGAGAATCATATCTATTTTGAGATTGGCGCGCGCTTATTAATCTCGCGAATGCTCTACGGCCAGTTTCCGAATTATGAAATGGTCATGCCGAAGAACAACGATAAGTCAGTTGAGTTTGAAAGCAGCTTACTGAACCTGGCGATACGTCGTGTAGCGCTGATGGCTGACGAGAGGTCGCACGCCATTAAGTTTCATCTAGGAAGTAACGAGTTGGTTATCAGTTCGCAAAACGCTGAAGAAGGTGAAGCCAACGAAACACTGCAGACGGATTACGCCGGCGATGAAACAGATATCGGTTTTAATGCGCAGTACCTGCAGGAGTTTTTGAACGTTATTGGCGACGCGAAAATCGAGTTTGAGTTTCGCGATGGTAACTCACAAGCTCAGTTACAACCTGCAGACAAGGCTGATTACGACTACAAGTACATCGTCATGCCGATGAGGATTTGACGTTAGTAGCGTTGTTAGTTTCCGGTTAGGCGCCCTCGAACTCTGAGGGCGCTTTTGTTTGTGCTGACCCCGGTTCTTAACCATGTTTGCGTGCTAAGATTCACGTTATGCTGCTCGCTGATACTGAGGCGATTAACTTCCGCAATTTAACAGGCAAGATAAACTGGGGACCTGGACTCAATATCATTTACGGCAACAACGCGCAGGGTAAAAAGAGCTGGTTGGAAGCTATCAATATCCTCGCACGAACAAAATCCTTCCGCACTCAACGATTACAAGAATCAATAAGATTTGGAGAACAGACGGCGTCGATTAGAGGTCGTGTGCTTGCTGGAGCCAATCTGGAACGCGATCTACAAGTCACTCTTCAAGATAACTCCAAAACCATTCTCGTCAATTCAAAACGAGAGACACTTGCACGCTATCTTTCACAACTCCAGGTGTTCTCCTTTACGGCTGCTGATTTAGACGTCGTACGTGGCATGCCTGAAGCACGCAGACGCTTTCTGGATCGCGGCATCTCATCCATCAGACATTCCTACCTTCAAACCATTGCCGATTACTCAAAGGTAGTGAAACAGAAAAACAGACTTCTGCAGATGGCGAATGAAGGCGAGTTCAGCCTGGATAAAACTCAAGGCCTCATTGCTCCCTGGAATGATCAGTTGATTCGACTAGCTGTTCTCATTAACGCCGAACGTACTGATTATGTGGCTGGCTTGAACGCCGCGTTGGAACGCCAACTATTTGACCGACGTGACCTCACAACTCGTTACAAGTCAGCGCTTGAAGGCAAAGGAGATCTATCCGACTACGAGTCGCTTTTGCGTCAAAGAATCAGTCTGCGACTCCAGGCCGAGGTAGCCTCAGGACATTCGCTGATCGGCCCGCATCGCGACGATCTGGAGATACTTTTGGACGGTCATGAAATACGAGTTTTTGGCAGTTCCGGACAGCAGCGTAGCGCATTGTTACTATTAGACTTAGCGGCAATTTCATTGTATAATTTGGCGTCGAATGATCAGCCAGTTTTTGTGATCGACGATGTCGACGCGGAACTGGACGAGCGAAGGATTAGACGCCTTCTGGAATACCTTGAGAATCGCACGCAAACCTTCATTACAACCTCAAAACGTAGCCACGTTGAAGGCTTCTTTTCCCGGGCAAGTGTGTTTGAAATCGACGAGGGAAGAGTGCGAACTAGTAGTGCTGAATCTCAGACCGAAATTATTAGCACGAGTGTTTAATAGGAGAGACGATTGGTAACACCTGGAACTAAAGTAACGCAAAAGAAAAGTATGGCTTACGATTCATCATCGATCACAATCCTGGAAGGACGCGAAGCTGTTCGTAAACGCCCTGCGATGTATATCGGATCGACCGGTGAGATAGGTCTGCACCATATTGTTTACGAGGTAGTGGATAACTCTATCGACGAAGCGCTGGCGGGCTATTGCGACACGGTTGAAGTAGCGATCCATCTCGATAACTCAGTCACGGTGATTGATAACGGTCGTGGGATTCCGGTCGACGAGATCAAAAAAGAAAAGCGGTCGGCGGCGGAAGTCGTGATGACAAAACTGCACGCCGGCGGCAAGTTCGACTCGAACGCTTACAAGGTCTCTGGTGGACTACACGGCGTCGGCGTTTCGTGCGTGAACTTCCTTTCTGAAAAACTTCATCTTGAGATCTGGCGTGAGGGAAAAACCTACGAGCAGGAGTACGCGCGCGGAATTCCAGTAGCACCCCTAAAGCAAACAGGTAAGACGCGAAGGCGTGGAACGAAGATTACGTTTTTACCAGACCCGCAGATCTTCACTGAAACTTCTTTTAGTTTCGATAAGCTTTCAGAACGATTACGCGAGAAGGCCTTCCTGAACAAAGGCATTCGCATAACGATCAAAGATGAACGCGAAGACCCGGAGCGCTCGCACGAGTTCTATTACAAGGGTGGAATCGCGGAGTTCGTCAAACATCTGAACAAGAACAAGTCGACGCTTCATGAGAAAGCGATCTACTTCGAGAAGGAGTCAGAGGCTCTTTCAATCGAAGTTGCCATTCAATACAACGATGGCTACGACGAGAAGGTCTATTCGTTTGCTAACAACATCAACACGGTAGACGGAGGCACACACCTTTCGGGGTTTCGTTCTGCCTTCACTCGTACGATTAACGCTTATGCGCAGTCGTCAGGCCTGGCGAAAAACTTCAAGGGCAGTCTAACCGGAGATGATGTTCGCGAAGGACTCGTTGCGGTGATCTCTGTGAAGTTGCCGCAACCCCAGTTTGAAGGGCAGACGAAAGGAAAACTCAATTCCGACGTTAAGGGCGCCGTTGAGTCGTTTCTGAACGAGCGGTTAACGGAATTTTTTGAACAGAATCCGCCAGTTGCAAGAAAGGTGGTCGGCAAAGCCCTGGACGCAGCACGTGCGCGCGAGGCGGCGCGCAAGGCCCGCGAGATTGTGCGCAAAGGCGTGATGGGCTCCAGCATGCTGCCCGGCAAGCTTGCGGACTGCCAGGAACGCGATCCGGCGAACTCTGAGATCTACATTGTTGAGGGCGACTCTGCAGGCGGATCAGCCAAGCAGGGCCGAGATCGCAAGAACCAGGCAATCCTTCCGCTCAAAGGAAAAATCCTAAACGTCGAGAAGGCGCGCTTTGACAAGATGTTGGGCCATAGTGAAATCAAGTCGTTGATTACGGCTCTCGGAACCGGGATCGGAAAAGACGACTTCGATATTACCAAGCTTCGTTATCACAAGATCATTCTGATGACCGACGCCGACGTCGACGGTTCACATATTCGCACCTTGCTGTTGACGTTCTTTTACCGTCAGATGCCTCTCCTGGTCGAACGCGGACACGTCTATATAGCGCAGCCGCCCCTATTCAAGGTTAAGCGCGGGAAGAAAGAGGAGTACATCAAAGACGAAAGTTTGATGACCCGCTATCTGATGCGGCAGGCCACGAACGATATGAAGGTGAAATCAGCCGGCGCAAAAGAAGCAATCGAGGGACCTGCGCTAGCAAAGTCGTTGGAGCAGATGGTCGAGTTCAAAGGCTATTGCGACCGTGCTACGCGACGCCTTGCAGGCGACGCAGGTCTATTGAAACTGGTCTTGGAATCTCTTGCAGGCCCTAAGGGTCTCATGCGTAAAGAAGGTCTCACGTTGCGCAAGGTTTTCCAGGATGGTGAATTGTTAGGCAAGATGGAAGCGGCTTTGGCGAAAGCGGGTTACAAAACCGAATTGACGCCCGATGAAGAGCATGGTCTTTGGGAAATCGAAACCACAACCCAAACTGGAGTCAACACCGTCATCGACTGGAACTTTGCGAGTTATGTCGAGTTTCAAAAAGCGGTGGTGCTCTACAAGGGCCTCGAAGACACTTTAGCTGCGCCGTTTGTGTCCGGGGAAAATGGTTCGAGTGTCGAGGTCCAGACACGTGAAGAATTGTTGGAGAAGGTACTGACCGCGGCAAAGAAGGATCTTACGATTCAACGATACAAAGGGTTGGGAGAGATGAACCCTGAGCAACTCTGGGAAACAACCATGAACCCGGAGAAGAGAACTTTGCTGGAAGTCAGGATTGATGATGCAGTGGAGACAGACGAGATCTTCACGGTACTGATGGGCGATGCTGTTGAGCCCCGGAGGAAATTCATCGAAGACAACGCTCTCGACGTCCGCAACCTGGACGTCTAAATGTCCGATATGCTTTAGCTTGTCGTGATTCGAATTACCTTATTTTGAAGTTAACAAGAGGCCTGCGAGAGCGGGCCTCAACCTTTTGGTTCCAGGGTCAGCTCCTTGGCATCACAAAAAGCTAAAGCATATCGGACATTGGGGACATTATTCTCTAAAGCGCAGTACTTTGAAGCGTGAGAGTGTAACTGGTTCGTCGGGACCGATGCCAGCTTTCCGGGTCGCAATGCGCACTTGCTCATCGGCACTCCTGACCCCAGGAATATCAGGCAACAACAGTCCCCGTCGCTTTGCCCGCATATCCTCTACGATCACTCCATAGACTTTAGGATCCAGATCCTCAATTTTTGCGGGTTCGCTTGGCAATAACACATCCACCGAGTACTTCAGGTTTGAGAGTTCGTCAGCTTTGACTGGTTCAAAGCGAGGATCGTGTTGAGCGGCCCCGATTGCATTTGCGATGATCTCTTCAGCCAGCGTGTCTTTAGTCGCTTCGAGCGTGCCGATACAGCCGCGCAGTTCTCCATCCTTCGTCTTCAACGAAACGAAACATGGTGCAGGTGTCGCCAGCAGTCCAACTGGATGAGCTGGCGCTTTTAGTTGCGTGCCGGTGTTCGTCAACTGCTCGACTGCCTGTCTGGCGAGAGCTGGTAACTCAGACAATACTTCGTTACCCGCGGCGGAGAGTTGGGCCACCATGTAACCAACCCCAAACGGCGCCTCATAGTTAATGAGTTCACATTGCAGAGAAAGTTCTTTGGTCGCGCCAATCGCTACCAGCATCGAACGATATCCACACTCGCCCGCAAGTCTTCGCAGGTTTGGATCGATCTTCTCAATAGGTGTGGGATCGTTTTTCTTAATCGCCGAGATAACTGCCTCGTCGAAACGGTGGGCATTACTGTTGAATCCCGCGGGTGCATCAGGACGTAGTCGATGACTTAGATCTCCACTTGCTACCAATGCAACGCGCCGACCAGCGCCATCGATAGCGTGCCTGATACAGGAGCCGAACCGCACATGATCTTCGTTTGAGAGATACGAGTAGCCGAGCGCGACAACGTTTCCCTGCCAACCGTTCTTTAGTAAGAAATACAAAGGAACCGAACTGCCATGGTCCAACCCGGCTCCGCGTAGCCGCCTTATCTCAAAACCCTCGGCGGAGGCTTTGTCTTCGATTTGTGACAGTAACCCTTCGTCAGTCGGAACACTGTATCCGGTTTCGGGCGCGCGAAATTTTGCGAAGTCTGCTCGTAGCGTTGTGTCGGAGTAGGCGACGAAAGCGTCTGCTTCCAACGGAGCATGGGGCGAGATAAGGACCACGGTTTCCGCGCCGCTTTCAATCACTCGTCTGGCAAACTCCGCCATCCCGTCGATTGATTTTTGCACTTCGGCGATCGACTTACCGCCCACTTCAGGCACCATGATCGGTGGATGCGGCGCGATTCCGGTGAATACTAAAAAGCTGTTTTTGCTCATCGACTCACTTACGGGTACTGGCAGAAAGCCAAAGGGTCTAAGGAGGGACCAAGATGGGATAATGGGAACAGGTTCATTCTATCCCTGAGTTCAGCATACGCAAAACATAAGTTGTGTAGTGAATCGATTGTGATTTCACTTTCAGGCCAAACTACCTCATGAGTGGAGTGAAGCTTGGAATGCGCTACAAGTACCTCGCTAGAAACACTGCGAGTTGGGAAGGAGGCACAGCGGCGCATCAGTTACCTCACTAGAAAAGTGCAAGGTGGGAAGGGGGCAGAGCGGCGCTACACGAACCTCGCTGGAAAAACT
>QHXL01000111.1:3838-8781 GCA_003222935.1 Acidobacteriota bacterium | reverse complement strand
TCGCGGGGTTTTCAGAAGTACCTGCTTGTGCATTGGTCGAACTCCTTCCAGCAAAACCATCGAACTTGTTGGTAATACCCATTTCGTTCAGATAAGCATCGCCGGAGAATGACAGCAGACTCGCTTGTTGTGCCTTCCACCAAAACCGGCCAATACGAAGTGTATTGTTTGCTTCAACGACCGGGACGGTAGTAAGTGTCCCGCGCTGAGCACTTGGTTGGGCAGCAACATTGTTTTGAAGTGAAGTGTTGGAGAGGCACTCAACGAAGCCGTCGCCGAGAGTGCTAAGGGTAATGCGAAACGCCTTAACCGTTTCAGCCGTGGAAATGTGTTCCACGACGTCCGAGTCAGTTCCTCTCGCATGGATTAATTGCCCGCCCGCTGCATCAACGAAACTACCGTTCGAAAGATGCCCGGCCCGGAACTCCATTGCTTGACTAAATGCTCCAACGTCAACCGACTGATGACATTCAATGCAGCCAACGTCGTTGTAGGTTGGTCCAAGTCCGTCATCAACAGTTTCACGCTCACTGAAGATGAACTTATTGTCTTCAAATCTGCCGTTGCCTCGAGCGGTAGGTGGCTCGGGTTCGGCAACGCACTCGTCGATCGGCGTACCCAGTGCGCCAAAACCGTTGAAGAGGTCGTCGGTCTTGGCATCCATGTCGGTCGTGAGTGCTTCAGTTGCGCCTTGGCCTTCGACGGCGCTCGGTACGCTAAGGGGTAGCGCAAGTGCAGCCGCGAATAGAAGTAAAGCTAAAACCTGGAGAGTTGTTTTCAAGTCTCACCTCCTGAAACTGCGTAGACAAGTCCCTCGACCGAACGGCGCTTCCTGCAAAAAAAACGCAAAAAGGCACAGCTCGGCCTATGTGGTAAGTGGCCCTCCTTGATCTATCCTCTGTCGGTTATGAGCTGAGGCAGTTCCAGTTTTCATTGGGGGAAAACTAGAGTGATGAGTCCTCTCACTGAACAAGATAACTAAGAGGTCTTAGTCGTGAGAGAGAGCAAGAACATGGTTCCTGCGATGCTTCAATTGACTGGGCTTGTTTTTTTCTAACTGGGTCGGGAAGTGGGACGCACTCTATGCCTTTGATAATTTCATGTCAAGCAAATTTTTGGATCAGATCTGATGGCTTGCTAGCAATATATTTTTCAGCTAAAAGACTGATCGTACATGCCCAAGCGAGTTTCAACCAAAAACAGCCCACACAACGATATGAAAGTAGGCACCAGTCGAACTTCCAGGTCTGGTCCGTATCCGTTTTCCGCAATAGTTGGCCAGGATGAAATGAAGCTGGCTCTGATTCTGAGCGTCGTCGATCCGAAGATTGGTGGCGTTTTGATTATGGGTCACCGCGGGACAGGGAAGTCGACGGCTGTGCGGGCACTAGCGGATCTATTGCCTGAGATTTCTGTTGTTGATGGTTGTGCTTACGGATGCGATCCGCAGGATGACAGAAGTCTTTGTGATGATTGTACTGCAAAGACCGGCGGGCACGAGAGACATCTACGCTCCCAGCAACCGGCGGCACCTTTCGTGATTGCTACTCGACCAGTGCCCGTTGTTGATTTGCCATTAGGTGCTACTGAAGATCGCGTCTGTGGGACGATTGATATCGAACGAGCGCTCAATCAAGGTAAGAAGGAATTTGAACCGGGGTTACTAGCACGAGCCAATCGAGGCTTTCTTTACATCGACGAAGTTAACCTGCTGGACGATCACCTGGTCGATATTCTGCTCGATGTTTCCTCCTCGGGTTGGAACAAGGTCGAGCGCGAAAGTGTTTCCATCGAACATCCCGCCAGTTTTGTGCTGATCGGTTCCGGAAACCCCGAGGAAGGTGAACTGCGACCGCAGCTTTTGGATCGTTTTGGACTTCATGCGGAAGTAACGACTGAGAACTATCTCGGCAATCGGGTTTCGATCGTTGAGCGACGCGACGCATTCGATCACGACCCCGAAGCATTTCGTGCAGAGTTTGCGGGGGAGCAGAAACGACTCCGCGACCGAATCATTTATGCCCGCCAGGATCTACCCCGAGTAAAGCTTGATCGTGAACTTCTGATTCGCATCGCCCAGTTTTGCGCGGAGCTTAAGGTTGATGGTCACCGTGGTGAATTGACGATCATGCGAGCTGCGCGGGCGCTCACTGCTTTTGAAGGACGAAAGGTTGTTGAAGACGACGATGTGAAGCGAGTTGTAAACATGTCGCTGCGTCATCGACTTCGGAAAGATATTTTGGAAGATACGGCGACAACGGAGCGAATCGAGCAGGCTGTCGATTCGGTTATGAACAATCCACCGCCAAGTCCGCCCGATAAGAAAAAGCCCAGGAAGAATAGTTCGAGTCAGAAGAACGAGAGTCAGCTTAGTCCACAACCCGGAGGCGCCGCGACGAGTGGACCAACGGCAGGACGTGGTCGAGGTCGGAGCAATCCTGAAGAGGTTCCGTCACCACCGGCTGAGAGAGGACGCATCTCGGCGCCTCAATGGGACGACGAGTTCCGTAAACAAAAACGCGCAAGAAAAGGTACGACGCAAAGCAATCAGTCGCGTGGCTTAAAGGCCGTTTCGGGTCAACCGCGCGGGCGATACAGTCGCTCGGTTCTTTTTAAGTCGGTCGGTGCAAGAGTAGCGATTGATGCAACACTGCGAGCCTTAGCCAGCTCGACCTCGCCTTCCCAGGCCATCCGTTACAAGCTACTCAAGCACAAGCAAGGCACTCTCTATGTTTTCGCAATCGACACTTCGGGCAGCATGGCGACGAATCGAATCTCTCGAGCAAAAGCCTCGATCCTAAAACTATTGAGACGATCCTATCTTAATAGGGATCATGTAGCTGTCATCTCGTTTCACGGTACGAGCGCGGACGTGGCGTTACCGCCATCACGAAGTATCATTCGGGCCCGTCGTGTACTTGACTCCTTGCAGATGGGAGGTAGCACTCCGCTGTCAGCCGGACTTAACTGCACAATAGAATTGATACGTCGATACAAAGACCACCATAGCGACACTACTGTCTTGCTGTTTACGGACGGACACGCGAACGTGGCCATGAACCGAACGAGCAACAGGGAACGAGTCACGCGGAAAGTGGCGATTGAGAGTGAAGTCAGACGCCTGAGTAAAGAGTTGCAAAAGACAAGGTCCAGAGTTGTCGTGGTTGATGTGCAAAGAGAATTCGAGTCGAGTGAAGAGTCGCGGAGGTTGGCGGAGATTTTGAAAGGAAAGTTTGTGAAGCTTGGAGTTGAACCTCGAGAGATCTACAACCTGCCGAGTTCCTAACAATGAAAGACAGCCCCAAACCAGATGAGCGTGACGCTCGGGTACTTCAGATCTACGAAGATCTTTTGGAAATCGAGCAGCGACTTATCCCGACTGGCCTGCACATCTTTGGACGTCCGTCTGCAAATACTGAAAAAGTTGATCTACTGAAAATGATCGCTTCTTTCGATCGTCCTGAGTGTGGAGCCCGTTCATTACCCACTCTTGTTGCTGAAGGACTCGGCATTGCACGGGACGAGCGAAAGGACGTAGACCAGCGAAACAGAATCGACGCAATCGTTGCTTCTGCGGTGCGAGAATTTGTTGAGCACGGTGAAGATGAAGCGCTTGCCTCGCTCATGAAGGACGCCTCTGTAGTAACAGAAGCTGCCCGACCTGTGTTTTCGGTCCTGAAAGAAGTATCGACACAGCTGGAAACGAACCAGGAACTGGAGTCACTCACTCGAGCGCTTCGCGGTGAATTCATAGAACCCGGGCCGGGCGCCGACATAGTTCAGAATCCGCAGATTCTTCCGACCGGCAGAAATACTCACGCCATCAATCCTTACTCCGTGCCTTCGGCGGTCGCGTTTGCTCGTGGCGAACTGGTCGCGCGCAGTTTGCTGGAGCGATACGTTCAGGAACATGGAAGGTATCCGCGCTCGATGGCGCTGGTGCTATGGGGTCTCGACAACATCAAGACTCAGGGAGAGGGCGTGGCCCAGGCGCTTTGGCTACTTGGAGTGCGTCCTGTGCGAGATGCACTAAATCGGACGACCAACGTCGAAGCTATATCACTGGAGGAACTTGGGCGACCGCGAATCGATGTGGTGATGACGGTCTCGGGAATATTTCGTGATCTGTTTAGCCCGACAGTTCAACTATTAGACAAAGCTGTTCGACTGGTAGCGAATTTACCTGAGTCGCCTGAAGTTAATTATCTTCGGCAACATGTGCTTGAACAGATCGAACATGACGCTTGCGATATTGATCAAGCTGCAACTCGTGTGTTTTCGAACGCCCCCGGTAACTACGGAACAAACGTTAACTTCATGGTGATGGATTCGCAGTGGCAGCAGGAGGAAACGCTTGGCGATCTTTTCGTCACCCGCAAATGTTTCGCCTATGGTCGCGACTCCAAAGGGGAAGCAATCGAAGGTCTTGAAGCCCGGCAGGCAATGGATCGAGCGCTCGCGCGAGTTGAGGCCACATATCAGAACATCGATACGTTCGAAATCGGTTTGACCGATGTCGATCATTATTTCGAATACCTCGGTGGTATTTCGAACGCAGTGGAGAAGCGCGCGAAGTCGCGACCTGCGATATATCTCTCGGACAGTTTGTCGAGTGACACGAAGATCCGATCACTCGAAGAGACGGTTCGTCTGGAGACAAGAGCGAAAACGCTGAATCCAAAATGGTATGAAGGCATGTTGAAACACGGCTTTCGTGGCGTGGCGGAAATTGAGAACCACGTATCGAACACTTTTGGATGGAGTGCGACGGCTGATGCAGTCGACGACTGGATCTACGCGGAAGTTGCGAACACTTTTCTTTTCGACGAGTCGATGCTTGAGAGGTTGCGCGACCTGAACCCGCATTCGGCACACTCACTTGTACGACGATTACTGGAAGCGAACGGCCGTGGTTACTGGGACGTTGAACCATCCGTCTTGGA
>QHXL01000111.1:0-3796 GCA_003222935.1 Acidobacteriota bacterium | reverse complement strand
TCGGCAGCTAGTTACTTGTCGTGAGCTAGTTAAAACTCCCTAGGGGCCTTACGCAAGAGTCACGACAAGCTTTAGAGCCTCTGCAAAACTCTCATTCTCCACGTGCTTTAGCTCGGGGTACAGATGCCGCTTAAATCCAGGAAACGGTTTCAACGGTTTGAATTCTTGGCGACTGACGTCGAGCGCGGCAGGATGATAAGTAAACGAGGCAACGAACTGGAGCCCGTAGGCGAGATGGGCCCACGGCGGCAAATCGTTGAAACGGTTCCCTGGATTTAAGCGGCAACCGCACCCCGAGCTGAAGCACGGGGAGAATGAGAGTTTTGCAAGAACCTCTAAAGCAAAGCATGAACATCACTGTTCTCTACGTTGGTTCTAGTCTGCTCGCCCCGTTGAAAAATGCGGAGCGCGAAATTAACCGTCTTCACAAGCTGGACCTTCGCGTGGCCGCTTACAACTTTGGCTCGCCGCTGAGTGATGCTGAATGGCGCGACGTCGAACGTGATTTGAGTCGCGCAAACATCTTGTTTGTGATTCACGTCATGGACGGTGAAAACGCCTCAAGGCTTTTGAGTGCCCTTCAGAATCCCAACGCTAAACACGACGCAGTAGTCGTTATCAACTGCATGCCTGACCTGATGCGACTTACTCGCATGGGGAAGTTGGATGTAATGTCGCTTGCGGGCAAGGGGAGCGAAGGAGAGAAAGGTCGAGGGGTTGATGGGGCGAACAGTCCATTGAAGATGTTGGGCTCGGTTGGATCGTGGATGGGGAAGCAGGTGCGCCTTGGAAGTAAAAAAAAGCAGGGACACGGTCAATACTTAAAACTCGTGGATCGGTTACCAGGAATTCTGAAATTTGTTCCGACGGCCGGCGCGCTGACTGACGCTAAACACTATCTCTATCTCTTCTGCTATTTCCTCCAGCCAACTCCTGCGAACATTCAGTCGATGTTGCTTTACGCACTGAAGAGCTACGTGCCTGCTGCTCAGCAGAAGTTAAAGCGAAAGATTCCGCCGCCCGAAAGCATGCCTTCCGTTGCGATTTACCACCCTCGAGCGCCGAAGTTGTTTGAGAGCTTCGATGAATATCAAAAGTGGTATGGGTCCAAATCGACATTGGATCCCGAAAAGACAATTGGTCTTCTATTAATGAGGCCGCAGGTCGTCAGCAAGACGACAAAGCACTACGATGCGCTGATTCAGGCAATCGAAGCGGAAGGCCTGGGTGTCATCCCGGCTATCGCGACGCTCATGGACAATCGTGAGGCCGTTTCGAAGTTTTTCGTCGAATTACCAAAGACCAAAACCCAAAGTCCAAAGCTCACTCCACGGGTCAGTCAAATAGTTTCACTCACCGGCTTTAGCTTTGTTGGCGGACCAGCCATGAACGACAGTGCGGCCGCGTCCGAGTTTCTGCACAAGTTGAATCTCCCTTATCGATCCGCGGTCAGTCTCGACACCCAGACGATTGATGCATGGAATGATTCAGCGACTGGCCTCAATCCTATACAGGCCGGAATGCAAGTCGCGATTCCGGAGATCGACGGCGCAACTGAACCGTTTGTGTACGGCGGTATTCGATCAGAAGGAACTGAGCCTGTTGCTCTGGATGATCGTTGTCATCGTTATGCCCGCCGCATAAGACGTTGGAATAACCTGCGCACTGCGCCGCGCGCTCAAGTTCGACTCGGTTTGGTTCTTTTCTGTTTTCCGCCGAACAAAGGGAATGTTGGCACGGCTGCAGACCTCGATGTGTTTCCAAGTTTATGGGACATCTTGAATCGTCTGTCGGCCGACGGCTATGTAGTTGATCTTCCTGGTTCCGTTGATGAACTCCGCGACAGAATCCTCGGTGGCAACTCGGAAACTTTTGGTGCCGCAGCGAATATTGCTTATCGAATGAGTGTCTCCGAGTATTTGAAACTCTGTCCTTATGTGAAAGACGTCGAAGCGGACTGGGGGCGTGCGCCTGGGCAGATTAATTCGTTCGGTGGCGAGTTACTGATTCAGGGACTCCAACTCGGTAACGTGTTCATCGGCGTGCAACCTACATTTGGTTATGAGGGTGACCCGATGCGTTTGATGATGGCGCGTAGTGGCAGTCCGCATCATGGGTTCACAGCTTTCTATACTTATCTGACTAAGCGGCTGAACGTCGACGGGGTGGTTCACGTGGGAACGCATGGTGCGCTCGAGTTTATGCCTGGTAAGCAGATTGGACTTTCAAGTGAATGCTGGCCGGATCGTCTGATTGATGAGCTTCCCAATTTCTATCTCTACAGCGTCAACAATCCGTCGGAAGGTTCGATTGCGAAACGTAGGTCGTATGCGGAGTTAATTTCATATCTGACACCGCCGATCGAGAATGCGGGGCTATATAAGGAGTTGTCCGGGTTGAAAGATATGGTCACCGCCTATCGTGAGTCGACGAACGAGGATGAGAGAGGAAAGTTGTTTGCATCGATTGAGGAATTGAGTGGCCGAATGCATCTGTCAGTACCGTAACGCGGTAGCGTCGGGTCTCCTGTCTACTTAGCCGTTCGCTGTTTGATGCGACCCGACGCTACCGCATTACGGTACTGACCCTCCTATCAAATCCCTAAACCTCTCTACGTCAACTCGATGTCGAAAAGCCTCGACCCCATCAATCAAAACAACCGGAATATCGAACTGGTAGTTCAGCAATAACTCGCGACTCGTCTCGATATTGATCTCCTCAAGGACAAAATCATCGCTACATCCCGCACCGGCAATCGCCTCCTTCGCTTCATCGCACAGGTGACAACCCGGTCGGGAGTAAACAATTACATGAGCTTTGGACAACTAAAATTACCTCCCGTTGATGATAACGAAACGCCTCCGGTAAAAATTCTTGCCAGAGAATCGCGAAACAAGGTATAAATACCGCCGCCGACCACATTATATTGTTTTTCGTTTAGGGCGGCGCTCTTCATGACTAAGCTAATAATTCGCTTTACTACGCAGAGAGTGATCCCTGTTGCGGGGGATTTGTATAACTAACGCTCTCTTAGTGAAGCCGAAGTGTACCCACGAAAGTACTAACATCTAGGATTCCGGATTCGAGTCGTCGGAGGGTTCTACTTGGATAGTCAGGCTGATCAAAACCTGCCAGCTACTGCTTCAACTACAGCACCCAAACCAGCGGGAGCAGTCGTTGAAGCCGCTCCTGATCCACCCGTAAACAAAATGCGACGTCGCATTGTTTGGGCGACTATTGCCGGAGCGTTGACGACATTCTTTCTGATGTTCGTCCGTTTCTTTTTGCCGCGCTCCATCCTCGAGCCTTCCAGCAGTTTCAGGATTGGAGCTCCAGCCGACTATGCGATCGGTGTGGATACCAAGTGGCAGCAACAATATCGCATCTGGGTTACCAGAACGTCCGATAGGTTGTTTGTCATTTACGCACGCTGTACTCACCTCGGTTGCACTCCCGACTGGAAGGCAAGCGAAAACAAATTCAAGTGTCCGTGTCATGGCAGTGGCTACGATAGTGAAGGCATCAACTTCGAAGGTCCTGCGCCGAGACCGATGGATCGAGCAAAGGTGTCAATCGATGCTGAAGGCCAGATTGTTGTTGATACCGGTACGCTATACGAATGGCCAAAAGGCGCTAAGAGCGAGTTCGACGAGGATGGCGCATTCCTGAGAGTCTGAGCTTCACGTTTTACTTGCCGGTTAATCCGGTCGAAAGGGAACAGTGGCTGAAGGTTCTGATCCAAAAGAGACAAAGCAACTCACCGCAGGCGAGGATGATAAAAAACTCCTCGACAAGG
>QHXL01000110.1:3986-8933 GCA_003222935.1 Acidobacteriota bacterium | reverse complement strand
CGACGCTACGAACCTGTTCAACTCGTTAACGGGCTATTCACACTTTAGTGATTACGATTGCCTGCTCGTCGCTCCGGTTAATCTTCGCAAGCGCATCCTCAAACTTATTAGACGTGAAACTGCTCATGCCAAGGCTGGTCGAAACGGGCGGATTATTGTGAAGGTAAACAGTCTCACCGATGTTGCCGTGATACGAGCTCTGTGTGCCGCATCGCAGGCCGGCGTCTCAATTGATCTTATCGTGCGAGGTGCTTGCATCCTTCGCCCGGGAGTGCCTCAAGTCTCCGAAAATATTAGGGTGCGAAGTATCGTCGGTCGCTTTCTTGAACATAGCCGGATTTTCTATTTTGGGAACAATGGCAAAGAAGAGGTGTTCATTGGCAGTGCCGATTTTATGTATCGGAACCTCAGTAGACGAGTGGAACTGCTCGCGCCAATCAAGGACGCACAAATTCGCACCGTTCTGAAAGATACGGTGTTGGCTGCTTATCTGCGGGACAACGTAAATGCGCGCGACTTGCAGGCAGATGGCACATATGTTCGCGTGAAGGCCCAGGATGGCGCAAAGAGGTTCGACAGTCAGATGGATTTTGAGACTGTAGAGTTCAACATACCTAAACGCGCTGAGGGCAAAGTTCCGGCGGGAGCTAAAGTCCGACCAAAAAATAGCTGACGTGGGAGACCAGTCTCATGATAAACACCACCGACTTCATGTCGGTGGTTCTTTAATGTTTACCTACCGCTAGCGCCACTCGTAACTTCCCGCGGCTGCACCGCGCGACGGAGGGATACTCAGTTAAGTGATCATTCGATCACTAACCGGAGACCGGCTCTGCCTGTAAGCACCCAGGTAGGATTCATGATCCGGATAATAACGAATCATTTCGTAAACCTGCCCATAAAACCATTTCTTTGTATTGAAGTATGTGGTGAAGTTTATGACCGAGATGACTACGCCCACGACGTGAGCCAGTACCTTGAGAATGACCACGAACAGGATCAGTCCGAAAAACCACGACACGCCCGAGCTCGAAAACCCGACCATTTTCTCAATAAGAGAGACTGCGAAGAATAGAATCACCGCCAGTGCCAGGCCGCCAAACGAAAGCACAAAGTCAAAGCGGATTTCCTTCGCATACATGTCTTTCACTTCTGCCCAGAGTTCTTTCCGGTATTGTGAGGACGATGAAGACGGAAACGGGTAGGTATTCGGATCAGCCGTGATTCTTGACTTCAACGCATCGAACTCGTCTTTGGTCAGCACCGTACTCGCAAAGCCATCGTCGTACTTTCGGTAATACAACATGGATCAGCTTCCGTTTGTTTAAGAAACGAGCTATTGAAATAGGTAACGGCCCGAGTCTGATTCACTCACACTTCACTTGAAGAACTTGGCCGCCAGGCGTTGCAGGTCGTCGATAGAACTGCCGTCCTTATTCTGGTCCAACATCGAGCCAAGCATACTCATCACATCAGGTGCGTTCGCTTGCGCCTCTTGCTGTTGACTTTCGAGCAAGCTCGACAGGCCGGACGGATCGAGTTCACTTTCCTGTTGTGCTTTTCCGAGCGAGCCCATCACCAACGGTGCCAGTGTCTCAAGCACGCCGCCCGCAGATGTCTGGTCCATACCGGTTGCCTGGGCCAGGTTGCTTTCGATCGCCGGCTGCTGGTTTCCGAAGACGTGTCCGAGAATTCCCGCGCCGTTTGCGCTTTGTGGGTTTCCCAGATAACTAACGACGTTGTCCAGGATGCTGCCATCGTGATCGTTATTAATAGCCTCGTGCAAACGCTCGGCACCTTGAGGTTCCGAAGCATTACGAGCCAGTGCCGCCACAATCAACGGGACGCCGATCTGGACAGCCGTGGCAGCCGCGGTTTCACTAATTCCAAATCGCTGAGCGATCTTGCGGACCGCAGTTGCTCCCAACTGCTGCGTGATCATTTCTGTTATTGCATTCATAGCTCTTACTCCTCTTGATGGTTATTTAGGAACAGTCCTTTTCGAGGCGAAAATCAAAACAACAAACAAACTGGTCTTGGCACCTTGGTGACTTGACCGGTTGGCACTAGTCGCCCTGAGTCTCGATCGATTCGAAAGCTGACAATCGAATCCGAATCTCTGTTGGCCACCAACAAGAAATTTCCAGTCGGATCGATTGTGAAGTGACGCGGATGTTTGCCCTGGGTCGGTACGTGTTCGATGAGACTAAGCATCCCGGTTTTTTGGTTAATGGCGAAACTCACAATGCTGTCGTGGCCGCGATTCGATCCATAGAGAAACTTTCCCGAGGGACTAATCACGATCTCGGCCGTCCAGCTCTTTCCCGCAAACCCCGCCGGAAGTGTCGATACTGTTTGTAATTGCTTGAGCGTGCCAATTTCTTCATCAAACTCGAACGCAATAACTGTGTTTGAGAGTTCATTGATAACGTAAGCAAACTTTTCTTTTGGATGAAATGCCAGATGCCGTGGCCCATCTCCCGGAGATACTTCAACTGAGTTGTGGAGTACCAGTCTTCCAGACTTTTCTTCAAACTTATAAATCAAGATCTTGTCGAGGCCAAGATCAACTGCGAATGCGTAATGGTTCGACTTGTCGAGCACGATACAGTGAGCGTGTGATCCTGCCTGCCGGTCTTTGTTTGCACTCGAACCTTGATGCTGCATGACGGTGCTTGTCATTCCCAAGCTTCCACCCTCAGAGATTGGCAGCACAGCAACGCTGCCTCCGGCATAGTTCGCAACGAGAACGTGTTTTCCCTTCTCATCAACAATCAAATGACAAGGCGCTGCACCGGATGTGGACTGCCGATTGAGGAAATTCAAATCACCAGTTTTTTTATCCACGGAAAAGGCGCTCACGGAACCACTTGGCTTGCCCTCAAATTGCTCGACTTCGTTAACTGCGTACAGACGTCGGTGTTTTGGATCGAGTGTAAGAAAGGAAGGATCCTGGACACCGGTTACGGTCTTGAAGTGGGAGAGCTCCGCCGTCTTCTCATTCATTCGGTAAATGTAGATTCCTTCGCCGGCTGGAGAAGAGCCAGAGGTATATGTACCGATGTAGAGAGTTAGTTCGTCGTCGTCTGGCATGTTGTTCCCATGGGCGGTGCGATGCAGCGCCAGACCAATCGCGGTAAGGCCGGCAACATTAAGAAAATCTCGACGTGAGTGGTTCATGGTCCTATTCAACGTAATCTCACTCCGGAGGAGCGATAAGTTTATAGCATTGGTCGAGCACATGCGTCTGGCGGGGTTCGGCGGGCAGGAACGAAGTTGAGTAGTTCAGGACTAGTTGCGCTCCGGCCCGCCGAACCGCGCTCGTGACGTCGCTGATCTTACTATAAACATGGAGTGATGACTTGACGGCAGTGGTAGGCAATTCATCGCTGTGAGATCAAACGATACCCTTTCACAAGGCTCAAGGCTGCCGAGCTGCATTTAGAAGCTCGACGATTAGATTGCTCTCCCCGGTGGTTAACGTTTGTGGCGCGAGGTTAACAATACCAACCTTGCCTTTCTGTTTTGTCTTGATGTGAAAAGAGCTGAAGTCTGAACGAGAGGTATTAACTCCAACACTGGTAACCGAGTCATGACTGATTAGAAACGAATGTTTGCTTTCGGTATTGCTCGTATAGCTGATTCCAAAATTGACTATCTGCAACGTTCCCTGGCAATAACTCCCAAACGATCCGTCGTGATCGTG
This sequence comes from Acidobacteriota bacterium, assembly GCA_003222935.1. Taxonomy (GTDB): domain Bacteria; phylum Acidobacteriota; class Blastocatellia; order Pyrinomonadales; family Pyrinomonadaceae; genus PSRF01. The sequence goes on along the minus strand of QHXL01000110.1, from coordinate 5,227 downwards.
ATTGACTATGAACAGGACCGAGCCGCCCCGGCGGCGCGCGGCGCGTAGTGAAACAGCTGCGCCTTCGAAGTCTTGTAATCCATAGAGTTGCGCAATGCCTGCCGACTGATAAGCCTCTGGTCGGTTCGGGTCGATGGCCATGGCCTGTTGCGCGAGTTTGATCGTTGTTTGGAAGTCGCGCGATTGCGTTGCGCTGTTCGCGCGGGTGATTAGGGTGTCGTAGTCGGCGACTGGTGGCGTCGGCTGAGCGGAGGAATTCTTCGCAGTCGACGCAGCATTCAGTCCCGGCAGATTTTTCGAACTCAAGGTTAGTTTGACTGATGTGTTATTGAATAATTCGCGACTATAAAAGCCTGCGCGGCTCACCCCGGTGGAAGCGTCGCCACCCAGGTAAGTTAAGACAACACACGAGTCCGAAAAGTATTCCTCCAGCCGCTTCTTTGAATTTATTTGCCAGCCTATTGAGCCTTTCGTTAATTGCAAAGACTTTAATACGACGCTCCGCTCAACAGCGTACGAATACACTACCTCGATACGCGCGATGTCGTTTCCACCGGACTGGTATTGAACAAAAACCTGTTCAGTAGACAGGTTCGACTTGTATTCCGAAAGCGTCGCACTTATTTGACGTACGGCTGGTCCAAAGGCGTTCTCGACGTTCACCCGGGTGCTCTTGCCGGGCGTTAGTCCCTTAATAGAGCTCTGACTTTTGGCTACGCCGGAACTAAGTGCAAGCAAGAATAATAGACAAAGAACTCTAGTAATCATCGCATTAGACCTCCGACGAAATTAAGTCAACGTAATAGACTCAAAATAGTCAGTTGACCTACAGAAACATCGTTCACTTTTGAGCAGCTAACGCTGCCTGATGTAGGTTCGGTAAGATACGAGTATCTCATTGGCGGTGTATGACATCGGATTTTGCTCCGTCACATCATTAACAAAATAGTGAGCCTTACCGTTGCCGTCGGAGACTATCCTGATTCTCAACAGTGCGTCGCTACGACGGGTGCCTTCAGTGAACGGAGGACCACCCGTTGCTCTCCAGTTACCTTCCCATTCGTTGGGTCCTGAGCGCGCAAGAACTATTGTTTTGCGTTCTGCGTATCCCTCGACCATGTAATCAGCCACCCACCTACCTGAAAAATCAACGTTTCCGTTAGTAGCAGGGCCACCTGGGCTGCGTGGATCTTTTTTCGTCGCCGTGTCGCTTGATCGATTTCCTGCCGGATCCTTTTTAT
>QHXL01000110.1:3385-3945 GCA_003222935.1 Acidobacteriota bacterium | reverse complement strand
TTTCCGGAATTTCTTCAACGGTCTCAGCCTGATTCTCGCCCGTGGGTTTCGCGGGGCTGTTCTTATTTGAACTCCGATTGTCGGGACTTGCGCCGCGGCCTGACCCGGGCTTGCTGTTTTTGGCGGTAGAATCATTCGCTGCAGGCTCGTTCCGTTCGCCTTGTTTGTTGTTTTTGCTTTCAGGTCTCTTGTTCGCAGGCTGGGTGCCGGTGACCGATTCTGGAATGTCTTCAGCCTCAGCCGGTTTCTTCGACTTGTTTACAGGTTTTGTCCCAGCCGTGTTTGAAGCACTTTCCGTCCCGGAATTCGCAGGGTCATCGTTTGCGGACTTGTTCGTTTTGACCCCGGGGCCATTCCCGGCAGTGTTTTCCGGCTGACTCCCTTTTTGTTTATTGGTCCCAGGTTTTTTCGTTATCTTGTCGTCGACATTTTGCTTGGCCTTTTTTGCGGCGTCCCAGAATCCTCCGGAAGAGGTTGATTGGTCGGCAGGCTTGATTGGTTTGTTCTCATCCGGCTGTTCAAAGACAGGCTGTTTGTTGTCTGTTTTAGGATCAGTCTGG
>QHXL01000110.1:2034-3346 GCA_003222935.1 Acidobacteriota bacterium | reverse complement strand
CCGAGTTTGGAGTTGGACTGGGGTTTTTGGCTGCAGCTTTGGCTGCGCAGCGATCAGCCAGTTGCGGTAAATCTGCGGCTAGCCCAATCTCGAAGGTTGAGTCGGAGAGTATCTTGTCGATGTCGGAGACTACAGTGTCAAGCGTTGGCACATTGCATGTTGATCGTTCCAACAGCTGAATCCAATTCCTGGCCTTAATCTCACTGTCCCCGATGAGCTGTGGAGTCTCAGAGACATCTTTCGGTAAAGCTTCAACTTTGTTCGCCCCTTTGAGTATTGCGTCCATCACGGCAATTCGCTGCCGTAGATCGTCGGGCACTGCGACCTCACTAAAAGCCTTGACGCTCACAACTGACACTTCACCTTTCAGGGTTAGTTGTCTTGTGATAAGTGTTTGACTGAGAGCGTTCGCATTATCAGCGTTTTCCTGCGCCACGGTTTTCAGTCTTGTGATAGCGGCAAGCTTTTGTTTCATTTCCTTCAGCAGATCCAGGGCGGCTGAATTCTTCTTCGCCAGTTCTATAAGAGCGTCACGATCCTTGACGGCTTTATTGTTGAGGACGCCGATCTCCCCGGTTAACTTGATTGCCTGTCGATATTCACCGCGGATCATCTCAGCGTGAGCTGGTGTCGAGCAGGTAGTCGTCATCGTTGTCGCGCGATCGATTCTTTGCTTTAGTTCTTGCGCTTTTTGTTTCACCTGCGCTTCGTATGAACGAATGTTCATCAGGTAGGGCGCCGCATCCCCGCAGAGCGTGGGCTGGGCCGCCGGTCCCGCGACTGATTTATAAGCGGCATAGATTTCATCCCCCCACCTCTCCGCCTCTCTTCGAGCGGTAACTGCTTTGAGATTAAAACCAGTAGTGGCCGAACCCGAGACGGCACTGACGTCGTTCTTCCATGCGGAAACCTTTGGCTCAAGTGCCTCGATAGACTTTCTTAATGCGCTCCAGTCACGTGCGAGATAGATCGTGACGCGCTGCACCGTTAAGGAAGGTTGGAGCAGATCGGGAGTGATATCGCTGTACTTTCTTTCGTATCCTTCGCGCCATGCGTCAACGGTGATGCCCTTCCGCAGTTCGGCTAAAGGAATCTTCTCGTGGGTTCCTAGAACAAAACCCCTTTCACCGGCTCCTAACGTGTCGACCGGCGCGACAATGTGATCTTTGCGATTGCGGAGGCGCAGCGTCACTTCCGCGTTAGTCAATAGGTTGTTCGGTTTCGCTGCGTCGCGCACTTCGAGAACAAAGCGAATCGGACTCTGCTCAGTCTTGATGGGCTCAAGAACTAACGTAGCGCTGCCAGTGGTTTT
>QHXL01000110.1:0-2017 GCA_003222935.1 Acidobacteriota bacterium | reverse complement strand
CGAAGTCTTTTGCGGTGACAGTAATGTTCGGCGCTCGGTCGTAAGCTCCATGAAGTGTGACCTGTCCTTGATCATTGGTGTACTGGGTACCGCGGCCGTCAGTTACGGCTGCACCGCTTAAGGGGCGTGGGCTGGTATCGTCGGTTGAATCTTTCGCTAGTACGGTGATATCGATGGTGTCTTCAGCAGCGTCCTTCGTCGCTTTGCGTCGTAGACTGAACTCAACTGGATCCGGAGGCACTCCCTCAACGATATGAATCTGCGCGTCTTTGGTTGGCCAGTAGTAGTCCTGTGAAATTCTCACCTTGTAGTCGCCTGGCTTAGCTACCGACACTGAGGCCACGCCAGAAGTGTCCGTGGTGGCTGTGGCATAGTCGCGCCCCTCTAGAATCACGTCTGCGTCCGACACAGGGTTACCTGTCTCTCCATCCCGGACTGTTACCTTGAGCTGTATTCCTTCGACAAGTCTGGAAATATAAACCCGACCCGGTTCAAATGTTTTCCCTACGGCTTTCGCCCACTTGTTGTCTACTTCAAAGCGTTTTGTGCCCTTCTTATAACCGGGCTTGCTTACTTCGATTACAAACGTCACGAGCGAGTCGGCAGTCAGGAAGTGGATTGGGACAAGGGCAACTCCATCCGGTCCGGTCGTCCGTTCATTAGTTCTGATGTCCGACTGAATTCGCACTACCGCCCCCGACACTACTTTGTTTTCGTTGTCCAAAACTTCCACCTTTACTAAGGCGGAGGGAAAGCCGGTCGTATCTTCAGCTACTCGAGTAGCGAGCTCAAACGTCACAACTTTTGTGAGGCGACCGAGATTGAGAGTGCGTTGCATTGACTTCTTATCTTCCCGAGAAGCTACGACAGTAATCTCGAGTTCTTTTCCCGGCTCAACCGGTATGTCAAATTTCGCGATGCCACTCACGTCCGTTTCCTTCTGGAAATCAGGCGGCCTAACGATGTAATCACCATACGAACCAAAATAGACGTTCACGAGAGCCTGTTTAATTGCGAGACTCGACTTGCCACCTGCGGGATCCTGCTCAGTAACCAGTACCGTCAACTCAGCAGTTGCTCGACTACTGCTTCCCCCTTTGAGCGTGATTTCCACGAGAGGAGGTCGCGCAGGAAAATCCGTACCCAGCCTTACTTGTTGTGTGTTTACGTCAGTGCCCTTCGAGACTTCTACTGAAAGCACCACCGCTCGTTCTGAATTCACCAGGATGTCGACTTGAGCGATGCCGCGCGAATCCGTGACGCCCCAGCCAAGTTCGCGACCGTCCTGATAGATAACCGTCTTCACGCCCGGGATATGCTGACTTTTGGCATTAGTAACTTTGACCGTCAGTACGATCTTCCGCATTTGAGCCGCAATCGAGGGACTGCTGCCAAAGGTCCAGGTAACTGACAGACTCATTATCAGAATGATAAGGACAAGAAGAACGTGCTGAAATCTCATAACTTCTCCTCAGTGCTCAGTTGATCCAATTACAGAACAGCACGATCTCTTGCTAAGCTCCTTGTGTATAATCCGCGTCCATGGAGCCCAGCAGTTCGTTCACANNNNAGTTCCGACCTTTTCTCACGAAGTGACCGTTGAAGTACTGAGAGATTCCTGAAATTACACTGAAATGTCGGTTTTATTCGTTCGGACGCAATGAAAACGCCCCGCGCAGTTATCGGATTGAGGAAATCGATCGTCTTAAATCAACTTGAATCGGGGCCGGTTACTTTTTTTCACGTGCGACAACCTGAAGTTCGTCGGACATTTACTGCGAACGAAAATCATTGAGGCAAAGTCAATGCATTTAATAACGTCGCGCTTTTCAATTAGCGCGGCTCTTTGTATCGCTACACTTCTGATTGCTGGGGTTAGCGCCCCGGTTCACGGTCAACCGGCGGGTAAACCGCTTCCGCACATCGTAGAGAAGGACGGAAGGCATGCATTGTTGGTCGATGGCGAGCCTTACCTGATGTTGGGCGTGCAGGTAAATAACTCGAGCGCCTGGCCCTC
>QHXL01000109.1 GCA_003222935.1 Acidobacteriota bacterium | reverse complement strand
GATAATGTCGACCGGCTCACCGCAGGGACTCATTCGACCCAGCCCGCTGAGTCATTAGGCTATGACGACGTGGGAAACAGGACTAACAACGGTCCTCTTACGTATAACTACAATTCATTTAACCGTCTAACGAGTGTTGGTAGCTCCCCTTCCTCAGATTACACATACGATGCCAACGGCAATCTAGTAACTAAGCATCTGATTACCCCCGCCGGCACCACCACACATTCCTTCTCTTACGACTTTGAGAATCGAATGACTACCGCCCAAGTCGATGTACCTGGAGCGTCGACGACGACCGTCAACTACAAATACGATCCATTGGGCCGTCGCATACAACGGAGTCCGAGTAATGGTACGGCGGTCAATTTTGTCTACGATGGTGAGGACGTGATAGAGGATCTGGATACCTCAGGGACAGCGTTGACCCGCTATCTGAATGGCCCCGGAACCGATAACAAACTGCGGCAAATCGATGTGTCATCAGGAACTAATTATTACTTTCTTGCTGATCATCTCGGCAGCACGCGCGCGCTGACTGATGCAAGCGGGGACGTTGTCGAGCAACTGAGTTACGACTCATTTGGGAAAAGTGGGGGCAGCGCGATCACACCCTTTGACTACACTGGTCGTGAGCGAGATGGCGTCACTGGTTTGCTCTATTACCGTGCGCGTTGGTATGACCCGAACATTGGGAGGTTTATATCGGAAGATCCGATCGGGTTCGCGGCTGGCGATGTCAATCTGTACAGCTACGTCGGGCAGAACCCGTTGAGTTTTCGCGATCCCTCAGGACTGGATGGGACGCCTGGGGATCTCGCCCGATGGTTGGAATCGTCGATCGATGAAGCTAAAAAGTTTTGGACTGCATATGATCCTTACGACATATCAGGAATTAATAACGTTCTGACCCGGGTGAGAGGGTTAGCTAATCCGCTACACGTAGGCGAAGGGTGGGGAAATTGGTATTGGGAGAATCCTTGTACGATCGGTTCGGACGAGTTCTTTGCTGACATCGGCCGCGCATCTGAGATCGCTCTTACCCTAGCTGGTGGCGCTCGGGGTTTAGGCATCGGTGCTAAGCCGGCAGGTCCGCTTCCAACTGGCTCAGCAGTTCCACCCAAACCTCCGTTGTTGCTTCGAGGTGTAAGTTCTGATCCATTGACACCAGCTGAGCAAAGAGCCTTCAGCGAAATCGGTCATCTCCAGGACGTGATGGAAGGCAGGGCTCCCACCCGTGTCCTAACCGAGGCGGAGCGACAGGTGGCAGCGCGGAAATATATGAATGCCGCTTACAACACTCGCAGCAGTCCACACCCTTGGACGACTCCATCACGATTGCGAGAATATCAATTACAAAGGGCCAACAGGGTACTAAATGACGGTCCGGCACCTGGCACTCTCAGGCAATGGTTAGGAATGCCTTGAGCACGACACTCAACAGGCAAGGTGCACGGCAGAGGAAGGTAAGCCTAGTTATGGAAAATACAGTCAAAATTACAGTTAGCGAGTGTGCAGTTACAGCTCCCTTAGAGGTCCCTCCAAAGAAACTGGACGGATCCGAGTCTTATGAACTCGACGCCCGGTTAGAAGATGCGGTGTTACTGCTGGAGAATCTTCAAATGTACGGGGGATATATGCATCTCAAAACGTCCCATTTGGTAGTGGACTTCAACATATTTTCAGATCGGACTTATGAAGTGGAGATTTTTGACGCTAGGGATGGTTTTGGGGCGATCGGTTCCATGCTGAAATTAAACGTTGCCCGTAGGATTCTCGAAATGAGTTTCAATAACGAAAATTTCGATGAGTGTATACCAATGACAAAAGAACCTTGGTGGTCGCTTACGCTTAATGAGTGAGCGGGACATCTGTTCAGCGACAATTAGCATTCCCGTTCCACCTATCTAGGAAAACTCCGATGCCAATGGCAATCTTGTAAGGAACGAACGGGGGTCACGACAAGGTCCATTCTTACGACTTTGAGAATCGACTGACCGCAGCCCAAGTCGATGTACCGGGAGTCTTGGGGCAACCGGCAACAACTAAGACCGTCAATTACAAATACGATGGTCTGGGCCGTCGCATACAACGGAGTCCGAGCAACGGGACATCGCTCAATTTTGTCTACGACGGTGAGGACGTGGAAAAGGATGGGGATACGTTGGGGGAGGTTCGTTCACCAAGGCTGGAACATCGCACGATTTTGGGTTGAGGGTCTGCGGGAAGGCGTGAAGATCAAAGTAATCATAGAGCCAGCGGGGTAAGGAATCATCACCGGGTTTCCAAAATGAATACATTTGAAGAAAAGTTTAGAATTCTCCTCATCGAGCTTGGTCCAAGCCTGACAGCCATGGACCTGCAGCAGGTCCAAGAATTAGTGGACGCCAATGAACTGGGCGTTGCCTTTGAGAATTTTTGCACGCAGCTGTTCGAGCGGGATGCAGTGTCTTCGCGTGACCAGTTGGATCAAATTGTTACGCTGGGCGCGGCTATGGGAATTAGCCAGGAATATTGGAACCATCTCGTGGCGACCTGAACAGCACTCGACGTCGTGCAAAGCCGAGAAATCGTTTTCGATGACTATTGGAAAGCGCTCACTCGACACAAATGTCATCAATATACGCCTCGGGTCAGTCCTAGTGTTGCTCCAGCGGAGCGGATCACCTCAAATAACTTCGCAGACAGCGAAAATCTGGTGCCGGACACCCTGGAGGGACCATCATTAGAGTGAGGTAATTCATCCTATGAAGATCAGGCCAGTTCAAAATGTTCCACGACTTCATACGACGCCGTTGGCTTCAGTTCGTGTAAAGGACTCACAAGTCATCGTTGATGTCGATGACGAACGAGAGAAGCGATTCAGCGTGGTGTTTAAGCCCTACCAAGCGATGCGAATGATCACCGCGGATTGTTTTGCTATGCCAGATGACGCTGCCATCTTATCAAACACTGTCATGGAGGTGTTGGATTCCAGTTGGATAGGCGAATTAACCAAAGGCCTCAAGCGGGTTGACGAAACCGCAAAGTTCATGGACCAAGCAAGGCATTTTATTCTCCCGCTGCAGGACGATTTTCTGGAGGTGGTGGCGTGGAACATCGGTATTACCGATCCGATTGATGAGGAAAAAATGCGGTGAACGTTATTCTAGATCAAAAGAGGGCAAGTACTGGAAGTGTCAGCAAGACGGTCGAGTACCGCGAAAGCGGAGTGTGAGCGCGACGGATTTTCGCGGTAGCGTTTGAGACGCTCTTCAGCTAATCGGAGATGACTTTCTGGGACGGGAAGACTGCTTGGGTCTTCTGAGATTTGATCCCAAAGTTTTTGCAGGTAGCGTACTTGTTCAGCTTTCGATAATGAGTCAAAGCCAGGAGGTGTTGGTACAGATGTTTCAGGCATAAGCCGTTCGTCTCCAGTGAAAGGAATGAAGCGATTCGTGCGTCTAGCGATTTGCATGCCTTCTCATTCTAGCACCACAACAGCATCGGGCTCACTCGCGCTATTAGATGCCTTTCTCGTTAAAGAACTCTTGAAAGAACTTCTCGGCAGGCTTACCTGCATTGTTCTTCATGCTTTCGAGTCCGCGTTTGATCCCTTCAATCGCCTCCATTTTTGAAGCGCCCCCTCATACTCGAAAACGTTGCTTCTCGAGACGAACCGTCTTACCCTCTTTCGAGATAATAAGTGTCCTCTTCTACCCGCGCGCAAGTACGGCCGTTGATTCTCGCACCAATACGGGGCAGTAGAGTTGAGCAGGACGCCCTCCGTGACGGGTCTATAGTGCGCGTTCAACTCGTTATCTGTTGCACGTTGCGCTGCATTCGCGACTGGAAATCTGCCACTGATTGTTTGGCAAGGTAGTCGGCTTTTTCTTTTGCGTAGGTACGCATCTTCTTCCACTCCTCAGTCGTCAGATTGCCATCCGCGAGCATCTGAAAACCGTATGCAACAAAGAATTGAGTGCGAACTATTTGCTGAAATAGAAGCCGCTCTTTCTTTGAGAATCCGTACTCGTTATCGAGCTTATCCAGAACCACCATCCGGCACCAATCGTGCGGCGTAAGATCTGTTTCGGCGACCTCTTGCACGATCCTAAACCACGTCTCATCGGTCACTCGAAAACCGCCGGTTTTGGAACGATCCTTTCGTGAAGTTGTTTGGTACTGACCGATAATGACGCTTAAGGGAAATCAAGACTGGTCTCACAGCAAAAGTCTTTTCACAGACGCGATTCCTAGGATGGCAGCCGGTAATTAGACATTTAGACTTCGGCTTTGTCGGATAAACAACCACACCTCCTTCGGCATTCGCCTGACACAAGAATCATCTTCTCACTGATTCTCACCCAACCAATTCCGTTGCACATTCTTTCTTGATGAATGGATCGATGTGAAACCAACATTAGAACTTCATTCAAATCGACTACTGAGCGAAAATGGACAAATCATTGTTTCTTGGACCGGAAGGCTCCTCAACTAAACTCGGCGCACAACCAAACCCGGGCCCGGAAAGCATTTCGGGGTGGCTAATCATTCCCGTCCGTTACGTACGCCACTCTTCGCGACCCCGCAACGCTTTAAGACACACTGTTCTAAAGACTCAAACCAAAATAGTTCTTAAGTTAGCGGTGCTCGGAGCACCTCTTTCGTGACCCTGCGTCTGGAGATCTGGGCTGAAGACGTGGGGTCGGACAAAATCAAAACTACCCTGTGTTCGGAGAATTCTCGATGAAAATTGGCTCGTTCAAGCTTATCTGATGCGCGATCCGAATAATGATCTGGGTGGGTGGAACTTCTGGACCAGTATTGTGCCTTCGTGGGG
>QHXL01000108.1:5847-8622 GCA_003222935.1 Acidobacteriota bacterium | reverse complement strand
CAGTTCGCGACCGAGGTGGGACCGTTTGAAGATTGTATTGAACAGATTGAGGAGTGTGCAGCATGAAAACCTCCACTCGTTGCGTGCAACTTGGTCGAGGCGGCGATAGTCATGGTGCTATCGTCCCGCCGATCTATCAAACCGCTACTTTCGAACAACCCTCGGCAACTGAGTTTGGCGACTTCGACTACACGCGTAGTGGTAATCCCACTCGTGCTTTGCTCGAGCAACAACTGGCGGATCTTGAAGAAGCTAAGTATGCCTGCGCGTTTGCGAGTGGAATGGCAGCGATAACTGCCCTCACGCGAATCGTTAGGCCGGGGGAAGAAATCATTGCCGGCGACGATTTGTACGGTGGAACTGTGCGTTTGTTAGATCGGTTGGCTTCACATCAGAACATTACGGTGCGCTATCTCGATACGACTAGTGCAACTTCAGTCAAGGAAGCATTGACGGCGAGAACACGCCTGGTCCTCATCGAAACACCAAGTAATCCGTTATTTCGCATTTCAGACCTGGTCGCACTCGGTGAAATCACTCGAGCCACAGGAACACTTCTCGCAGTTGATAATTCAATGCTGTCCCCAGTTTTTCAGCGGCCTATCACCCTTGGCGCAGATATTGTTATTCATTCAGCGACGAAGTTTTTGTGTGGTCACAGTGATGTCACTGCGGGAGCGGTAATCACCAATGAGAAAAATATTCACGAGCAGATCGCGTTTCAACAAAATGCGGAAGGCGCAGGACTTAGTCCATTTGAGTCGTGGCTGTTGCTACGTGGGTTAAAAACTCTCTCGCTACGCGTTGAACGTCAAAACCTTTCCGCGACGAAGATTGCCCAGTTTCTCGCTTCGCACCCGCAGGTTACTAAGGTCTTCTACCCGGGCCTCGAAACACATCCCGGCTATCTGCTTCACCGGAAGCAGTCAGAAGGAGACGGGGCGGTGGTGAGCTTCACGACTGGTAATCCGACGTATTCAGTTCGAGTTATTGAAGCGGCCCGGCTTTTCAGGATTGCCGTGAGTTTTGGTTCAGTAGGCTCGACTATTAGTTTGCCCTACCGAATGTCACACGCCAGCATACCCGCGGCATTGAGAGACCGACTTGCTCCACCCGAAGATCTGATTCGGCTTTCAGTTGGCATCGAGGATGTCGATGATTTGATTGAAGACTTAGACGCTGCTTTGCATAACAACCATAAAACACTACATCAGATAGCTAACGGGGGCACGCAGGGGCGCGTGCAGTCCTAGTACCCCCACTAAAGGCCACCTTCCCTTAAGTATCTTTGGCACACCGGTGAATGCTGGTGCTGGGAGCGCACGCGTCCCCGCGTGCTACGTCCGCCTGAAGTGCGATCGAGCTTTAGTGTCGACCCTGCACGCAGGGACGCGTGCGGTCCCAGCATCTGCGCGCCCCTACCCATCCTGTTCCGGAAAAACCGGAATCCTCACCCGATTACCCATTTAACTCATTTGACTGAATGAACTTATGCATAGCGAGAGCCTGACAAAAGCGAGGCACGGGCAAGCGAATGTGTCGACACGCGACGTTATAAGCGTCGTTTTTCGCCACAAGCTTCTGATCTGTGTGACTTTCCTGACCGTTGCAATCGGTACTGCAGCTGTCGCCTTCCTCATGCCGAACCAGTACGAGTCGCGCATGAAGATACTTGTGAAGAACACCCGAACAGATGTTCCGATTACTCCAGAGCGTACCTCCGGGTTAAACGGAGCGGCACCGGAGAGTGAAGTTTNNNCTGAGATCGAACTGCTCACCAGTAAGGATTTACTCAACCAGGTTGTGACCGAATGTGATTTGGCGGCGAAAAAGCCGTCGACCCTACAACGATTGGGCCTCAAAGAGAATCCGCTGACGCCGGCAGGTAGAATTGAGGAAGCTGTCGACCGTTTAGCAAAGTCGCTAGTCATCGAACCAGTCAAAAAAGCCAGCATTATTGAGATTACTTACACTTCCGATTCACCGGAAAAAGCCGCATCAGTTCTGAACAAACTCCGCGATCTCTATCTCGAAAAACACGTCAGGCTGCATCGGCCGCCGGGTACTTTCGAGTTTTTTAAAGCGCAGGCCGACCAGTACGAGCAACAACTCAGAGATTCTGAAAAAGTGTTCTCCGACTTTCAACAGTCGATGAACGTAGTCTCGCTGAACCAGCAAAAAGAACAGACGGTTATTAAGCTGACGGACACTCGCTCAAAGTATCTCGAAACTCAGAGTGCAGTTCGCGAAGTAAATGAACGCATCCTGCGACTGCAGCAGCAACTCAAGACGGTTCAACCACGAATTGTCACTCAAAGCCGTGCGCTACCCAATCAGTATTCCGCTGAACGGCTCAACACGATGATCGTGGAGTTGCAGAACAAGCGAACTCAATTGCTCACAAAGTTTCGTCCTGAAGACCGGATGGTTAAAGAGGTCGATCAGCAGATTGCGACGACTCGGGCTGCACTTCAGAAAGCTGTTAAGGAAACGTCAGTCGAACAGGCAACAGACCTAAATCCATTACGCCAGAATCTTGAAGGTGAACTAGCACGCGCTCGAGTTGATGAAGCGGGCGTGACGGGGAGACTGGAAACACTTTCCAGCCAGGTCAAGCAATACGAAGCTCAACTCTCGCGGCTTGAGGGAATAACCGCTGAGTATGAGGACATGTCGCGCAAAGTGAAACAGGCGGTAGAGAGTTATCAGCTCTACAACAAGAAGCAGGAAGAAGCACGCATTGCTGATGAGTTGGACCAGAACAAGATTACGAAT
>QHXL01000108.1:0-5829 GCA_003222935.1 Acidobacteriota bacterium | reverse complement strand
AAATCGTTTACTAAACCTGGTTTTGGGCCTGGCATTAGGGATCTTGCTCGCTGCAGGTAGCGTGGTGACGGTTGAATTATTGAGAGAAACCGTCGATACGCCACGTGAATTGGAAGTGATATTCGGTAGCCCGGTGTTGGCAGCGTTGCCACGGGATCGCAACGCAGCACAGCGTGCGTTGATTGTTGAAAAACCCAGGCCGGCGCTGCTGAAAGGGGCCACGGTCGCGGAAGCTAGCTACTCCTCAGGGGAATAGAGATGTCCGACGAACTTTAGTTTGTCGTGACGTTACAAAGCGTGTGCACGACAAACTAAAGTTCGTCGGACAAGGTTGTTGGACATCAAGAACATGAGCTTTTATCTGGAAATCATTCGAAACGTTTTTCAAGCAGTGGACGACGACGGAAAACTGCGCAATCGCATCGTGGCGTTTACTTCCGCCACTCGTGGCGAAGGCGTTAGTTATGTCGTGAATACAATTGCCAAGGAAATCGCTGAACAAACTCACAAGCGTGTGCTCGCCGTCGATGCAAACGGGCTTCAGCACATACGCGTTCCCGAAGCGAGCCAGGTAGTTAGACATTGTTCGGAAACTCAGCTCGATAATCTGTTGACGCTCCCGGCAGGAGTCGGGCGCCTGGTTGGCCCACGAAACGCACAACCAGTGAAGGATTGGCACTCGGATCCGGAGTATCGCGCAGCTTGCCTCAAGGCGCTTCGTTGGAACTTCGACTACATCATCGTCGATTGCCCGTCACTCTCAGTGTCGTCGGATGCAACTCTGCTCGCTCCCTTGATCGACGGCGTTGCAATAGTTGTTCAAGCGGGTCGAACCAGACGGGGTCAGATTCAGAGGGCGAGACAGACCGTCGAAAACAGGTGGAGAGTTTCTTGGATTTGTTCTCAATCAGCGTCGCTATTCCGTTCCAAACTGGTTGTATCAAAGGTTGTAAGTCGAGGTTAAGGATGACTTTGAAGAGACTTCTGATTTGCGTAGTACTACTTTCGACCGTTGCTATCAGCACCTACGGGCAACAGCAATCGCCGACGCTCGGAGTGTTTGGTCGTGAAGATCGCTACACATTAAATGCCGGCGACGTGCTCGATATTCAGTATCGCTATACGCCTGAGTTCAACCAGACCGTCACGATTCAACCCGACGGTTACATCTCGCTTGAAATCGGTGGCGACTTAAAAGTATCCGGCAAAAACCTTACCCAGGTTCGCACCCTGATTCTATCCAAAGCTAAGGAACGATTGGCTTCGCCGGAATTGAACGTGATTCTGAAAGAGTTTCAGAAGCCCTACGTCGTGGTCGCGGGTGAGGTGGCCCAACCCGGCAAGATAGAAGTTCGAGAAAGAATGACGGCAATTCAGGCTGTGCTTATGGCCGGCGGGTTCAAAGACTCAGCCAAATCGTCGCAGATTATTGTTTTCAGAAAACTGAATGCCGACACCGCAGAAGTAAAAACGTTGAACTTCAAGACTCTGAAAAAGACTGCCGACTTAGAAAACGACCTGACGCTCCAACCAGGCGACATGATCCTCGTACCACGAAATCGCCTAAGCAAAATCGAACGTTACGTTCGTTTGGCGACTGTCGCTTCAATCTTTAATCCGTTGTTTTGATGTCCGACAAACTTAAGTTTGTCGATGACTGAAAGAGCAACACTTTTAGACTGCAACGCACATTGCAGCCAGCGAACTGTTAGGCCGGAACAACGACAAACTGAAGTTTATCGGACATAAGGAAAGTATCGAACTTAGGGAACATGGTTGCTCGACACGGACAAATCACAAATGCTGCGCTAAGGGTTAGCGACCTTGCTGCGATGTTGGCTGCATTAAGCCTCGCGATCCTCATCAATTACGCACCGGACGCCAACGTCTCAACACCCGACTATGCCGTCGACTTTCTATCCACCCGTGTGAAAGTTGCGAATGCCTTATTGTGCGGATTGATGGTTACGGTCTGGTACGTCCTCTTCAATCTGCAGGGTGTTTATCGTTCGCATCGCCTGAGTACCTTCCGAGAAGAGATTAAAGAGATCGCTGGTGCGGTCGCGCTGGCGTCATCGGCACTGCTGGTGTTTGCCCATATTGGAGTTTGGCCCACCATCACCCTATGGACTGCGACTTGTGTAGCAGTTATCGGCTTCGGCTTGATTGTAACCCTGAGAGTCATGTTGCGACTCAACCTGCGGCGACTCCGTAGCCGGGGTAAGAACCTGAAAACGCTGCTGATCATAGGCGGGGGACAGCGTGCGCAATGGTTCGCTTCCCAGATTCGCAAGCGCAACGACCTTGGTTACCGGATTCTCGGATACCTCGATACCGATGAGCGTTTCGAAAATGGTGTCAGTGACATTCCCTGGCTCGGTGAACTCAGCACGCTTCCATCAATCATTGCCCACGATGTAGTTGACGAAGTTGTCATTGCATTGCCTATTAAGTCGCAATACGCGCAGATTGAGGCGGCGATTAACCTGCTTGAAGAGCAGGGAATCATGGTCCACCTCTTCTCCGACACGTTTCCACATCAGTTGGCGACGTCGAGACCTTCCGAGTTTGCCGGCGCACCACTCCTGTCGCTTCACAGCGCTCCTGCAGTTACCTGGCGCACTGAGATAAAGAGGTTAATCGACATCGTTGTGGCGTTGTTCTTCCTGGTGCTTTTATCACCTTTGCTGTTTGTCGTGGCGGTGCTGATCAAGTTGGATTCAAGAGGTCCGATCGTTTTTGTGCAGGAACGCGTAGGCTTCAACAAACGTCGTTTCCGCATGTTCAAGTTCCGCACGATGTTGAGTGATGCTGAAGCTCGAATGAAAGAGATCGAACATCTCAACGAGAAGTCAGGTCCGATCTTCAAGATCAAGAACGATCCCCGCATTACAAGAGTTGGAAAGTGGTTACGACGAACGAGTATCGATGAGCTTCCGCAGCTGGTGAATGTTTTGTTTGGCGATATGAGCATTGTTGGCCCGCGTCCATTGTCGGTACGCGACGCCATCAGGATGGAAGTTGCCTGGCAAAAGCGCCGGTTTAGTGTAAAGCCTGGATTGACTTGCCTGTGGCAGGTTTCGGGGCGAAGCAATCTATCTTTTGAACAGTGGATGCAACTCGATCTCGAATACATCGACCGCTGGTCACTGGTCCTTGATGTTTTGATCTTAATACGAACGGTGCCGGCAATATTGATGGCGAGAGGAGCTAGTTAGGATATGTCGACTTCGAGTGAACTGGTTTGCGCGAATGCGAAGCCTTCGAGTTTTCTACCAGGTGAAATGGTGGAAGTTTTGTCGGAGACTGAGATTCTGGCCACCCTGGATGAAAACGGAACTCTAGAGAAGCTCCCGTTCATGCCTGAGATGCGGAAGTTCTGCGGCAAGCAGTTTCGTATCTCCCGTCAGGCATTTAAGACATGCGTTGACGATGCGGAAATGCGCGAGTTCGACAGCACAGTGTTTCTTGAAGAAGTGCGCTGTGACGGTGCGAGTCATGGTGGTTGTGGCCGCGCCTGTCTAATCTTTTGGAAATCGGCCTGGGTGAAGAAGGCGGGAACCGCGTCGATTGTGTCTCCCATAGATCGAGTGGGGAAAATCAACGCAGCGGATCTTGAATCACTGGCGCACCGTGGCGGTCAGTTCTTTTGCCAATCGACTGAGATTCTCAATGCTTCGAAACCCTTACCCTGGTGGGAGCCGACGCAGTATGTGCGCGACTTAACGCTGAACCGGATATCGATCGGTCAGTGGATCCAGAGTCTGTTCATCGCGTTCTACAACAAGATTGCCTATATCTTTAAGTTTAAGTCGTGGCGTTTTGTTGCCGGATCGAATGAGACATTTAACGAGCCTTCATTGGATCTGAAGCCCGGGGAGCTGGTGCGAGTGAAGTCGTTGGCCCAGATCAAGCAAACGCTCGACGGCAATGGAAAGAACAACAACCTTCTATTCGCGCCGACGATGCTGACCTTTTGCGGTCAGGTTATGCGGGTGCAGGATCGGGTCGACAACATCATCCTGGAAGCAACAACCAAGCAACGCAAGATCAAGGACACTGTCTTGCTGGAAGGCGCAACTTGCGACGGCGTCTGTCATCGCCTCTGCCCGCGCCAATCCTTCCTCTTCTGGCGCGAATGCTGGCTGGAACGAGTGTAGCGATAAATCTGAGATCAAAAGGCTTTTGTAAAAAATAGAGCAAGTTGGGAGGGCGGTTTACCCCCGCTGACCTGGCTAAAAGAACTTCGACATAGCTTTTATGTTAAGCCAGCGGGGGTAAACCGCCCTTCCCAACTTGCACTGAATTTCAATCTCTTTTTCCACTGTACTGACTTTTGCCGGAGTCTCTGACGCTCACCCAGACATTCTGCATACCAACTACTCACAATCCTGAAAACTCGACTCGATTCAGACTCTTATATCTCTGAGTACCAAAGGAACACAGAGGTGAAGAGTGTCGAAAATCGCGCTCGTACACGATTACTTTATTCAAATGGGTGGAGCTGAACGCGTCGCTGCTGTAATGCACGATTCCTTTCCGTCCGCCCCCATCTACACCACCGTCGCCCTGCCACATCGTCTGCCCGACGAGTTGCGTGGAGCGGATATTCGCACTTCGGCCATGCAGCGACTGCCCGGCATGGAGCGAAGATTCCGTCAGTACTTCATGCTTTATCCGTTCGCTGTCGAGCAGTTCGATCTTTCCGAGTACGACCTCATTCTCAGCAGTAGCTCGGGTTATGCAAAGGGAGTGCGTCGCAGCCGCAACGCAATTCACGTTTGCTACTGCCACACACCAATGCGTTGGGTTTGGCGTTACCAGGATTATGCCGAACGAGAAAGCTTCGGCGGCATGGCCCGGTCGATCCTACCGATGTTTCTGTGGGGTTTGAAGAAGTGGGATCTCAGAGCCGCACAACAGCCAAACTATTACATCGCAAATTCCCAAGTCGTTGCCGACCGGATCAAGAAAATTTATGGTCGTGAAGCTATCGTAATTCCACGTCCAATTGATGTCGACAGATTCGAGCCGGCTTCTTTTGTTGAAGACTACTACCTGATTCTCTCGCGCCTCGTTCCTTACAAACGAATCGACCTCGCGATCGAAGCATGTAACAAGCTGGGACGACGTTTGGTGATCATTGGCGATGGGCCGGATCGCGTTCGACTCGAAAAACTTGCCGGGCCAACTGTCCAATTTCTTGGGCGCCAACCCGACACACAAGTGAATTTGTATGCGAGCAGATGCCGCGCACTTTTGTTTCCCGGTGAAGAAGACTTTGGAATGGTTCCACTCGAAGTCAACGCTGCTGGAAGACCAGTTATTGCTTATCGAGCGGGTGGCGCTGTTGAAACCGTCGTTGAAGGCGTGACCGGTATCTTTTTCGATAAGCCAAACAGCACAGCACTAATTAACGCCATTGAAGAGTTTGAAATTCGTCTCTGGAATACCCGACTCATGCGTGAACACGCGGAGAAGTTTGATCGCAAAGTCTTTTCATTTCGCGTTCTTCAGTTCCTTGGTTCTGTCGCGCCGGCGTCATGTGCGTCCGAACTGTTGGAAGGAGCCCGTTTACTTTCAGGCAGTCAGGTCGGTCGAACCTGGCCGCGCCTGGCTAGCTGATCGGGTCTGATAGTTATTAAGCATGAGCAGTCACGTCCTAACTCAACACACCAAATCGCGACGGCCAGCAAAGCTTTGGCCCATCGCGACGCTGCCTACATCCATGTTTGTGGTGTGGGCCGTTAACACTGGTGGTGAGGCCCTGCGCTGGTTAGGTCTGACGGGAATAGCGTGGCTCTTGGCCATTCCCATGCTGGTCAGTCT
>QHXL01000107.1 GCA_003222935.1 Acidobacteriota bacterium | reverse complement strand
AATGGTATCGATGACGACGATGCGTATGGCAATACGTCGTTTGCCGGACGTGGACAGTTTCATCCAACCCAATCGATAACTATCGCTGGAACCTTTTATGGCAATGTCGCAAATGCCCGCCTCAACGATAGTCCCTTTGCTCTTGGTGCGGCATTCAGCGGAGGCCTGTATCCGAATGCAGTAGCAGGAAAAACGTTTCAACCAGACTTCAACAATCCGGACCAGGGTCGGCGCAACAGACTACTAGTTGGTTCAGGTCGTTTTTCACACGTCGTAAACGATCTCTTGTCCTACACCTTTGCCTATCAACGCGTCACGAGTAACCGGCGAAATTACAACGGCGCATTAGTCGATCCTCGATACACAGCCTTTGTTCCATTCGGTGACTTTGAATTTCTCAATGTAAACAGCGGGACAATTGATACCGTTGATGGTCGAGTGAACTTAAGGTTTGCGCGTGAGAACCTGGCGACAATCGGGTTCGAATTTGAACGAGAGTCGTTTTTCCAAAGCTCTCAGCCATCTTTCTCGACGTTCAACAACACAACCGATCGTCAACGGACCTTCGCTCTGTTTGGTCAGGACCAGCTGTCGTTTTTCGACGAACGGCTGAGAATTGCTATCGGTGCGCGCTGGCAAGGTTATCGACTGAGGAGTGCAGACCGTCCGGGGTCGTTGGCGAGCAGGGAGTCGGAAAGTTCACTGACAGGTGATGGCTCGATCGCATACTTGTTCCGCTCAACTGGAACCAAACTGCGTGGACATGTTGGTAACGGATTTCGAGCGCCTTCACTCTTCGAAAGGTTCGGCGAAGGTACGTTTGGCAGCGCTGGAACAGTTCGCTTTGGTGATCCGACGTTGCGTGCAGAGCAGTCGATCAGCGTGGACGGCGGTTTTGATCAGCGATTCGCCAACGATCGACTCTCCTTTGGGGCAACTTACTTCTACACACGGCTTCAGCGAGTCGTGGCTTTTACTGGTTTCGCGGTCGATCCACTTGGACTCGGCCGGTTCAGCGGTTACATAAATCGACCGGGTGGAGTCTCGCGTGGAGTGGAGACATCGATTGATGCCGTTCCCTTCAAAGGCATGCAACTCCGCGGTACCTACACCTTCACAAACAGCGATCGATTTGTCTCGGGTCTTGGGTTGCAACCGGAATACGTCATTCCGAAGCACCTTGTGGGATTGGTGTGGAGCCAGAGATATCGATCACTGCTTTTTAGCTTCGACTTGAATCACACAGGGTCGTATATCGCTCCGGTGTTTGAAAACAATTTTCCTTTCCGAATGGCTGAGTTGACCTTCGCTGGTTACACCAAGGCAGATGCGTTTGTTAGTTACGAACGGCGAGCGTCTGAACGTGTAACGATGACGCTGTTTGGTGGAGTGGAAAATCTATTTAACGAGAAGTACTACGAGAATGGATTTCTCGCGCCGGGAGCATTAGGACGAGGTGGGATCAAGTTTAGATTCTAGGGAAGAATCAGGTTGCAAGGTTAGGGGTTCTTGGGCGCAAGTGCGTCAGCTTATCAAACCCCTCCTTGCAACCTGAAAACGAATTCTCAACTGGTCTTGGTAAACAAACCGCCAGCGAGAAAAACAACACCCAGCAGTATGTGAATGCCATGGTCGACCTGTCCGAGATGAAGAGGTCCAACCATCCACATGCGCTCAACTCCAGTTCCAAAGGCCATTCCGCAAATACCGAGTGCAAGGTAGACAACCCCAAACACCAGCGAGAAAGCCTTCGCACCAGATAAAGCACCCGCAAAGCCAAAATACAAAGCGATTACACCGGACACGATGTGAACTACGTTGTGGGGCGGTGAAAGGTGTGCGCCAAGTAATGCAGGGCTCGCGAAGCCGGCCACACCCACCAGCAGAAAAACGACCCCCAAAATCTTACAGACAGTCTTAGCCATAATTGGTTCAAACTCCTGGTAAATGGTTAAAGAACATAAGCGGAATGCTGACCTTGCCAGGTCCGCAGTGTTTTCCAACTTGGAGGGGTTCAGTGCGGCCGCATGTATATCAGAGAGACCTTACTGTTGCAAAGATTTTTGCACATAAAACTCTGCTAAGCGCAGAGCACAGACTTCAGTCTGTGTCTCCGGCAATGAGGTAATCAGGAAGCACAGACTAAAGTCTATGCTACGCGCTGTCTGATATACTTTCGCTAACCTTGGGAAAATTGTGCGATGTGAGGTGACAACATGTATCGCATTAGAAATCGAATGTTGGGCCTGTTAATGGTGCTTGCTTTTCCGATCCTGGCCAGTGCTTACACAATCGTGTTGCGCGACGGAAGACGATTAGAAGTTCCAGACAACTTTTCCGTCAGCAGTTCGACGATGACGTATGAAGTGAGCGCCGACATTCAGGTAACCTTACAGTTAGCAACGATCAATATTGCTGCGACCGAAAAAGCAAACGGTGAAGCAAGTGGCGCACTGCTAAAACGAGCTGCGGCCGTAGTTGGACCGACTCAGTCGCGGACGATAAATCACTCAACGGGTCGGGTTGTAACGAACGCAGATCTTGAACGGTTTAAGCTCGCGCGTGAAGTTGGCGACCGTGTATATGAACAGCGCCGCAAGGAGTTAGGACTGCCATCGCTAGAAGAGAGCCGTCAGGAAATACTCAAGGTTGGTGAGCGCGCGCAAACGCAATTGCTAGCCAACCGTGCGCAAGGCGACGAGGCTGAAACTTACTGGCGGAACCGGGCTTCAGCGTTACGTTCAAATCTCGCTGCGACCAATGCGCGAATTGGGTTTGTTCAGGCGCGACTAAATGAACTTCCATTGAACTACGGTTTTGGTGGAGTAGTCTCGGGTGCTCCTTTCAGAGTCGACACGATGAATCAGTCGTTTGGAGTCGTGGATCAGTTAGCACGTGGGGCGGTTCTCCAGCCGAATTTTAATAGGCGCCAATTCCGTCAACCAACTTTCTCAGCGCGAGTCGGATTTGGAAATGGCAATATGGGACGAGTTGGAATCAATCCGGCGCGCCCTGGATTTGGGCGCCGAAACCTTTCCAATCGTTTTCCTTTTGGGGGCGCCGTGGCACTTCCTTACGACTCATACGACAGCTCCCTGGAGCGCGCGACACTTTTGACTGAGTTGGATCAACTCCTGGCACAGCGTGCGGGGCTGCAAGCAGGTTGGCGCGAACTCGAAGATGAAGCGCGAAGAAGCGGCGCGTATCCCGGTTGGCTCAGATAATTTCAGATCTCAGATTGCAGATCTCAGATTGAAAGAACGTGGTGTCCAGTCAGTACCAAAGCTCCACGCGTCTACAATCTGCACTCTGAAATCTTAAATCTGAAATCGAATATTACTAACTACGCTACCGACAATCATGACTTGGGAAACAATTATTGGACTTGAGATTCACGCTCAGCTGAACACGGAATCCAAAATCTTCTGCGGTTGTGCGACGCGCTTTGGCGATGAACCAAACTCTAATACGTGTCCAACCTGCCTGGGCCTTCCAGGCGCCCTGCCCGTCCTGAATCGAAGTGTTGTGGAACTCGGCGCGCGGGCAGCGCTCGCCCTCGGCCTGCAAATAAACAAGACTTCGATCTTTGCGCGCAAAAACTATTTTTATCCCGACTTGCCGAAGGGTTATCAAATCTCCCAGTTCGATCAACCGTTCTCGGCCAATGGTGAACTCGAGATCATGACTGCCGAACGCGACGATGCAGGGCATCCCCTTGAGTGGTTACCGAAGAAGATTCAAATCACCAGGCTTCATCTTGAAGAGGATGCCGGCAAAAATGTTCACGAAGGCCTACCCGATGTGGACCGATATTCCTATATCGATCTGAATCGCGCAGGTGTTCCACTTGCCGAAATCGTCACCGAACCGGACTTTCGGTCGTCGTGGGAAGCCTACGACTATGTCAATCATGTTCGACGTTCCTTGCAGTGGGTTGGGGCGTCGGAGGCTGATATGGAAAAGGGAAACCTTCGATGTGAAGCTAACGTTTCCGTTCGACGAGTTGGAGATGACAAGTTTGGTACAAAGGTCGAATTGAAAAACTTGAATAGCGTTCGGTTCATGCAACGCGCCATCGAGTTTGAAGTCGCACGCCACATCAAGACTCTTGAAGCCGGCGGCCGGATAAATCAGGAAACTCGACTCTGGGACGAGAAGGCGGCGCAAACGCGTGTTATGCGCTCTAAAGAAGAAGCACACGACTATCGCTATTTTCCCGAGCCTGACTTACCGCCACTCGAAGTGACACAGGAGTTTATCAACCGTGTTCGCGGTGAAATGCCCGAGCTGCCGGAAGACAGACGTAAACGTTTTATGACTAACTATGGGCTGCCGTTTGGCGATGCCTCGCAGTTGATCTCTGATCGAGCGCTGGCGGACTATTACGAAAAGGCAGCCGAAGCTTCAGGTAATCCACGCGGTGCAGCAAATTGGATTCGCACAGAACTACTACGGGAACTCGAAGTCGCCAACTTATCTGCGGCCGAATCCCCGGTTGCTGCTGAAGAGCTTGGCGCCCTGGTGCGTTTGATCGATGAAGAGAAGATAAGTGGTAAACAAGGAAAAGATGTGCTGGTCGAGATGTTTAAGACGGGAAAGACGGCACAAACGATTATTGAAGAACAGGGCCTGGTCCAGGTTAGTGACACGGGTGAGATCGATCAGTTAATAGATAGCGTCATTGCAGCGAATCCAGGCGAACTTGCAAGTTACCGTTCCGGTAAGGAAACGCTTCTTGGCTTCTTTGTGGGTCAGGTGATCAAAGCTTCAAAAGGTAAAGCGAACCCAAAGGTTGTTAACGAACGATTGCGTGCGAAGCTGCAGGGCTAAGATCTAACTCTCATTCTCCCCGAGCTTCAGCTCGAGGTTAGCGCATTCTCAACCTTGAGAACCGTTTCAACGGTTTGCCAACGATTTCGCTTAAGAATAAGGCGACATCTAGTTAGTGCCCTTTGA
>QHXL01000684.1:4117-6233 GCA_003222935.1 Acidobacteriota bacterium | reverse complement strand
CCGTGACGAACGGTTTCATCTACTTGACCCTTAAAGCGAGTGAAGACTTTCCCGTTCGCCGCAATAGCTACAGAACTGAGAATAGGGGCCTTCAAAATTGACTCTTTGTCTGCGGCAGTTTTCGCTTTAGCCAAATCGTTGAGTCTTTTGACTCTAGATTTCTTCAGCTCTACGATAGCGAGCTCCATAGACCGTCGGTGTCTCGCAGTTCGTAAGATGTGGTTCCGCATTCTGAAATATCCAGAAACGGACCCCACGTTCAAAAGACTTAGATCCAAACCAAGCGGCTCGGCTCGTTGGTGGAAATCTATAAAAGCCGACAGCCTGTGACGATACACTCCTAGAAACTCTGGCAAGTCATGCCTCGTGGCCCCGAACCTTGCCCGTTTTGTAAGTAGTAGATATCGAACAATCTCTCTCGCGGCTAATTGAGCGACACTTTTTTTCCTTGTTACCTCAGACGAGGGTATCTCAATGTCCATGACCAGTCGGTTATCCGCCGTGTTCTCATCCAATAGTTGTTGCGCTGAATTACCAAAAACGGATGCTTCGATCGCTTTTTGCGTCGTCGGGTCGCGTACGTTCGCCGCCTCATTAAGATGGTCTTCGAGACTCACTATGCGCGCTGTGGGCCTCCGCTTTTCGCCACGACCTTCGTGAGGAATTTCTAGAGTTCGATGATCGTCCTTAAAGTTCTTAATAGCTTGTTGGTTGGAAAGCAGCCAAAGGAAACTAAGCTCGGGGTCTTTGGAGTCGGGCGCCTTTGCCGCGTCAAATTTCGTAGACCATTTAATGAAGGCCTCATAAACGACGTTGTTCATCCGTTCATGATCTAACGAGGTGTATCTAGCATGCAGATATCTCTCGCACCGAGATAATAACTCCTGTAGTTTTTGCTCGTGCACGGATTTAACCAGGTACAAATCCACCACCTCGTCGGATTGTAGTTTTATGAGACGTGACACTAGATCACCTTTCCAGACATCGGAAAAGCGCGGCCTCTGGCCACGAAGAAACGATTCGACTAAGCGGCGAATCTTTGTATTACTTCTCACCTTAACCATTGCGGATAGAATTCGCGATCTTCAAAAAAGACTGATTTCAGCAGCGACTTTTCACCGCTCTTGATCCATGCTTCAGGGTCCAAGCAGTTTTCCTGCGTCACCTTTTGATCAACGATCGTAAGGTGAGAAGCCAGCCACTTTCTCGCCTTATTAGAAAGGACTGTCCACTCGCTAGGAGCATGCATGGGCAAAACGAGAGAGATCCGGATTTCTTTTTGAAGTTGTAAAAGGGAAAAAGCAGATTCAGTCGCTCCCGATCTGTTAGGTCGGTGTAAAACTCACTGTTCGGAGCGGCTTGTGAACACCTCAGCATTTCAATCGAAGCCTTCGCCATTAAGTGCAAGACAGCCAATCGAATAGTAAACCTCGACGCGGTGCTTTTCTCGAAAGAGTTTTGCACAGAGAATTCGTTCTCAAAGTTACCATCTTTTACGGAATATTTTTCTTTGAGCTCGTTAAATCTTTCCCGCTCTTCATCCGTTAGCTCAGACTCCCGCGAGGCATACTCTGATAGATCGATACGGTCTACAAAATCATCAAGATATTTCTGCCACAAAATAGCGCTTACCTCGATCGCTTTTTCTGCGTCTGCGCCGTTACCGGCTAGAGCGGCAACCAATTCATTTGTCCATTTCTTGACTTGTTCGGGCCTGTTGTCCGCTAGCGTGTCTATGAAAAGCGCGCTGAGGGGCAAACTTCTATCACCAAATGTCGTGGCAAGTTTGAGGCTCTCGTCTTCCTTGATTAGCCCATCAGCAAGCGTCAGCAGTTGCTCGTACGATAGGGTGACATTGCCGGATTCTGTCTGGTTCCCAATTCGTTTGCGGAGTAATGGGGCTGCAAACTTCACAATGTCGTCCCACTTTTTGCTTGCTCTGTCTGGCCTTTCGATAGCATCCTTTATGTCGTAAGAATTCAACCATTCATAGAAAAGAGAGTTGGCACTCATTGCGCCCCTGTCCGCCTTATTCAACGTCGCTGGAATTCCTACTGTTATGTGATTCTTAAATTCGCGAACAACGGCGATACCTGCGAATAGCCCGAATTCGTCA
>QHXL01000684.1:2617-4051 GCA_003222935.1 Acidobacteriota bacterium | reverse complement strand
ACATCATCCCTTTCTAAGAACAGTATCCTTCCAGCAAACAAGTCCGTAAAAGTCTTCTTTAGAGAGATCGAAGCGCTATGCTGCGCCAAGAAGTCATGCTGCTCGCTATTACTGTATGAAAGAGCAGCTTTGTTTCGCGTGGTGAAGTTGTCTGAAAGCTTGTAATCAAACACTACTATGTCGGGTAATGCACCAGACTGGGCCAATTCCTTCGTCAACCCATGTTTGTTAACATCGTCTATAAGCGACAGATACTCATAGACCTCGATCGGGTGCTGAAACATTTTGAATGAGAACGAATCCTCTCCCCCGGCAAGAGTAAAAGAGGGGAACGGAATACCCTTTTCCTTTATCACGTTTTCTTGGAGCGGGTTGTCTTCGATCCAAAATATTGTTATCAGGTCCATGGTGTCTAGCTATTTCCTCGCTTCGTATGTGACTCTGAACTTGTAATCTCCTGGGTCAATAGTCAGTTTGCCGGAGTTAGTATTGGCTATTAACAACTGAAACAACTTCAAGTTGCCCCGAAGACCTTTTTCATCAAATTCCACCGTCTCATCATTGGTATCGTTTTCAAAAACGCATGTGGACAGCGAACTCGTCACCCGTAAGTTGATACGACCGGCTTCTGGCATGCCAAACTTGGTAACATTTTCGAAGATGGTGCTCAAGAATAGCCTTAGAACGCGCAGACTAAAAAAGGAGTCATACACTTGAATCTTGAGTGGCAGAAGTTGGGTAATCGAAAGAACAATTGGCTCTAAATGTGGATTCAATGCATTGAAAGTGGAACAGTATTCCTCGATTTCAATCGTTTGCGGCCCGCTCGACAAGAGTCCCTCCTTTAAACCTGCTTCTTCGAACCTATTCTTGTCCTCAATTTTGTCTATTAAGGAAACAAACGCTGTCATACAGAACAAGTCCTCGTATTGTTCTTCGAGATCAGTGATGACCGTAGTAAGCTCAGAGTCCTGCGGCAATGTTAATCCTTCGATTGCTTGTTTTATGGGTCCAATCTTTGGTTTGATTGTCGTTTGAAGTTCTGTTTTTAATGCGTGGGTGGTCAAGCTAAATGATGCTCGGCGTTTGAATTGCTCCGCCTCCTTCGTTCGCTCAATGACGGTCTGGCTGATTATTCTGTATACGAGAAGATAAATCAGGGACAGTTGATCGACACTCAGGCGCCGATTTGTACCCAGTGAAAGTAGAACGTTATAGCCAGACTCGATAAATGACGGCCGAATGAAATGGACAAGAAACTCTTTTCCATCGGCGGAAGCTTGATATTTCTCTTGGAGTTGACGGTAGTACCATAGAAGGGTACCAATTCTTCGAAGTTCGGACTCGTCCTGGGTTCCCCCTTCGGCATCGATGATAGTTGAGAACCCTCTTACCAAGCCGATGTTAGTTTGGTAAAAGCCTTCGAACTCCGGG
>QHXL01000684.1:1701-2480 GCA_003222935.1 Acidobacteriota bacterium | reverse complement strand
CTTATCTTTGAGGAGGGTCTGAGTCAGGCTAATAGACTTTTGGTCATTGATATCTTGCAGAAGGTTATCGATAGTTGGCTCAAATAAACTCTCAAGTCCCTCGGTTACGTAGTCATAGGGCTTATCATTAACCTTAACGAAATCGATTTGCTCGCTCGCTTCAATTTTGTAGCTTAATGCAGAGAATAAGTACTCGCTGTCTACCTCAGCCCCGGCGCATGATTTGTCAGATAATTCGTTTGAAAAGAAATCAATAAGCGCCTCAAAACACCCGCTAAGGTATGCCATGTGATCAAAGTCGACATTTTCTTCATTGTGATAGTGGTCACGCGCGACCTGGTTTATTCGCCTGATAGTATCGATCGAATTTGAGTTAGCTTTAGGTGTCATCGAACGAAATCAGGTTGCTCTTTGATCATTTTTTGAAACAAAGGTTGATACTGGAACCACCCTGCATCTGAAGTGCCAAGTTCCTCATAACCTTTTGTGGCTTCTTCTTCGTTTAATTCAACTGAATGCCCAAAGGCTTCAGCTAATAACTGAGACTGGCAACTTCGCTCCATCGCTATGAACCACCACACTGCCTCGTCAACTGTTTTGCCAACCGTAAGCAATCCGTGATTACGTAGTATCATCGCTTTGTGCTTTCCTAGAGCCCGGCCCACTGATTCACCCTCTTCCATTTCATTCACCACACCACCAGTAGAATCAAAGAGTACGTGATCGTTGTAAAACGGCGTTGCCTCAACCGTCAGTGGTCGTAGTGTCTTGCCGGTGGC
>QHXL01000684.1:478-1673 GCA_003222935.1 Acidobacteriota bacterium | reverse complement strand
ATGAGAGTGAGCGATGGCGTTGACATCAGGTCGCAGTTGGTGAATGTTCGAATGGATTACGAACGCCGCCCTGTTCAGTGCACTGTGTGAGCCCTCGACGATATTGCCACGCATATCAACGCGTATTAGGTCGCTCACGCACACGTTTCCGAAGTACATGCCAAATGGGTTAACCCAAAACGTTTCGGGAAACTCCGGATCTCTTGCCGTTATATGGCCGGCAATTCCTTCGTCGAATCCATAGTGGGCAAAAACCCGAAAGGCTGAAGCAAGTTTTGTCTTGCGCTCAGCCCTTTCGTCTTGGATGTCGTCAAAGTGTTTCTTGGGGAGTAGATCTCCTGAAATTATTTTCGACATGCACCGATTAATGCCACTGTTTGAAGTGAAATGTAAAGTTCACATTTCGATCCGTCACCGAAACAGGCCCAAAAACCCCAGCATAGTCTCTAGTGCCGTTGAGGGCATCGACTAATTTGGCTGCGTCAATGCTCTTGCTATTCTCGATAGTTCTAAACACAAGTTTCGCCCCATCATAAGTAATCACGGAGAAATTTTGAGGATCGGTGTGAAACTTGGTTTTGAAAGAGTCCACAAAATCTTTCGTACTCGGATTGCTGGACCCAATATCAAACGCAAAGTCGAGATACGGCATACCTTTCAAAGCATCTCCAGCCACATTGACTACATCTGGTAATGCCGGTATAACCGCTTTCCCTGATTTGCTTGATCATTGTGCCTAAACCCTTTCCAACGCCGGCCACGTACACGCACTCGGTTCCCTTACTTACTTTCGCAGCGATGAGGCTCTTATAGTCGAGCGAGGTTTCTTCATATGGCTCAGTGGAAACAGAGAGCCCTTTTTGCTCGCCAACTTTCTTAACAGCGTCTTTGACACTTTGACCGTACTCGTTGTTTGAGTAGAAGACCAATAGCGTTTTCGCCTGCATAGTATCCTTTACGTAAGGCGCGAGATTTTGGCCTATCGTCGTTGCGGAAACGTAGTTCCGAATTGTATAACGACTATTCTCCAGAAACTTATCAGTACCAACAGCAGACATCAGGGGAATGTTGTTCTTCTCGGTTTCCGGTTTGATTGCCATTGTGACGCCACTCATGATCGAATACACGAGAAATGGTTTCGGATTCGCAGCCAGCATGTTCTTGATAATAGCAACACCTTCTTTCGGATCGGCCT
>QHXL01000684.1:0-465 GCA_003222935.1 Acidobacteriota bacterium | reverse complement strand
CTATCTTTTTCCCAAGCAATCCGCCCTTGGCGTTCTGATCGTCCACCGCGAGCTGGAGTCCCTTAAGTGTGTAATCGCCCAACACGCCGGCGTTACCGGTCAATGGAACAACGACACCAATCTTCAGGGTGTTATCGGATGTAGTTGACTGCCGATTCCAGCATCCAGAAAACGCTGCGGCGATGATCAGCAGAAACGCGATTGAGAAAACTGTTGCATTCTTTTTCATTTGTTTTCACCTTTCTTCAAGAGATCATCGAATACAATTTGTGGTCGATGAACCCTGGCTCCTTAAAGACATGAGGCCAGTATTTTTCACTCAAGTGTCCTTCTTTGAGAGTAACCACGGAATCCCCTACCTCGAAAGCGAAGTCGTAATTGTGTTCGAACAATAGGATCGTCTTACCTCGGTCATCCCTCATTCGAAACAAAAACTCTTTTATCGAGGTGCAGGTCTCAGGCGCT
>QHXL01000259.1 GCA_003222935.1 Acidobacteriota bacterium | reverse complement strand
AGCATCAGAAAAGATGCGATCAGGAAGTTAACGCCGGCACATGAAGCAGCGATCAGGAACCGATTGTCGCTGCTCATGTAACCAGCGTGTGCCTCAAACTCAAAAGACCTTCCACTCAGCAATTCGACCAAACGCGTTGTTGGAGCGAGTATCCATCGCAATGCATCCGGACTCGCGGTCGAATAGAAATATTTGAGACCCAGAGCGCACAGCAACACTACGAACAGCTGTGCGCCCCACTTCATACGCTGGGTCATGACGAATGCCTCACAAGCCTTGACGCTATCAAGCGTTTTCGAAAGATCATCGTCAATCCAAAGAGAAGCAAACCGGCAATTAACAGAACCAACTCAGGTTCGCTTCCTTGGTCTGTGCCACCCACTGCCATATCGCTTACTCGAATTGGAAGCGGTACCGGCTGTTTGATGTCCTGCGCATTGCCATTCGGGTTAGTCACGACTTCACGGACAGCAATGAACGAGGTGAACTGCGTCAGCAGGTTGTATTTCAAGCCGAGCGCTGTGATTTCCTTAGATTTGTCTGAGCCTACGCTTCCCGAACCGTAATCCGAGATTTCAGCAATGCGCGACCTCGCCCATAGATAACGCAGAGCACGATTGCTTTCTTCAGCCTGGAGTCCTCCGATATCCAGGCGACTGATGAAGTCACCGCGTCCTGATGTTCCGGTTAACTCAAAAGAGCCGGTGATTGGACCACGCCATTTACCAAACAAAATAACCGGACGCTGCGCAAACAAGTCGGGGAATTGAGTTGTGTGAACGTCGTATGTTTCAAAGCCGATCGCGCGAATCTTGATGTCGGTCAAAATCGGACTCTGAATGTACTCCCTGAATTTGTTAGCTATACCAGCAGCTTCAGACTCTTCCGTCACGATAAAGGGTTCGCCCATTCCTGCCTTGGCAACACCTTCGATGAGATAACGGTTTACTGAAGACCCGATGCCGAACGAGAAGACGTTAGCCTGGTTCAAGTTCTGTCGAATGTAGTCAAAAACACCTTCTTCGCCGGAAATGTAGCCGTCAGTCACCAGAACGATGTTGCGCGAGATCTTCTGTTGCTGGGGAAAGTTCATCGCACGTTGGACCGCCGGCAAGAGTTCGGTGCCACCCGCGCCACGTTGTTCGTCCAGCAGATGAATGGCTTTCGCGACGTTTTCCGCGTTAGCCGGCAAGGACGTTTCAGACAAGACATTTGAATCACCCGCAAACAATACAATGTTAAAGAGGTCTGTCGGACGTAACTGACTGATCAAGTCTGTCAATAACTTCTTGGAAGTGTTCAGCGGAAATCCAGACATTGAGCCCGATACGTCGACGACAAAAATGTACTCACGTGCGGGTATGTCTTCGTTCGTCACGCGTGCCGGTGGCTGGGCCATGTACAGGAAAAAGTTTTCATCTGTACCCTGGAACAGCAGTAATCCTGTTGCGATCTGTTCGCCACTCAGTTTGTAGCGGAGTACGAAATCGCGATTACCCTGGAAGGGATCCGAATCATCGAGCGTCAACTGGGCCACGGTCGGTCCTTGATACTGTGGAAAAATTTGATGAGAAGGACAACTCAATTCCTGGATTGGCAGTCCGCCCGAGATCTTTGCTGAAATGTGGAGCGAGCTGGTTGGTTTCTCTCCCTGGCGCAAGTAAGGAGTGCTGACAGACTGATTGCCTTTTTCAGTCGCGTCCTTTTGCGATGCATAGCGTGGTCCAACCACGGTGGGGAAGACCACTTCATAAACACCGTCTGTTGGTACTAACAACTCTGTGTAGTGAAGTTCGATGTCCACCTGTTCCTGTGGCATTACGTTGGCCAAACGCATTGAAAACACGTTAGGTCGATCTTGTTCGAGAAGTGAAGCGCTCTTGCCTTCGCGTTTAGCCGCCTCGAAATCGTTCCTGGCTTGTTCCTTCTCTTTAATTTTCGCAACTATTACGTCGTTGCCAATCGTCATCCTCATTGCATAGACCGCCGCCCGTGTCGATGCAGGAAATACATATGTTGCGTTGATGGGTCGAAGTCCTTCGTTCCGGTAAGTCTGAACAACTTTTACATCTGCGATGACACCAGACACCGAGATCTCGACACTCGTATTTTTAAGTGGTAAGTGGTCCACGTTTGGATCGCCCTGGACAAAAAAGTACGGCGCAAGAGTTTTGTCCTCCTGGGTTTGGGCAAGTACAGAGGTAAAGCTGATTGCTACGGCAATCAGAGCAAAACAAACATTCCGAAATTTGACTTGCATGACGTTCCGCCTTTTGGCGAGTTACTCTCCTGACCAGTCTGGATAGGCTTTTTGGGCCTTGGTAGAACGGTGGGATCGTAGGAGATTTGGGGGAACGTGCTAACGTTTGGTACCACAGACGAACACCGTACCGCCCACAGTAGAGGGTGGGGAATGGCCGTGTTTTTGAGTCTGGGGCGGGTACGGGGTATTGCCGATTTCCAATTGCCGATTGCCGATTTGCACTCTGTTTAAGCGGACCCCAGGCCGCTAAAAAATAATCGGCAATCGGCAATTGGAAATCGGCAATCTCCTTAGGTTGTGATAAAGTTTGGCGCCAACCGGTGTTCTACTACAAACGACGAATCAAGTTCTCAGCAAAACTATTTTGAATCTTCCGACTGAGGTGTAGCTCATGTCTTCTTCATTGCTCTCGCGCCGGTACTTTATCGCGAGTCTGGGTGCAGCTGCGATTGCATCAACGGCAGGCTTGGAATCTTTCGCGTCGCTTCTGAAGTCTACAAGCGCCATTCGCTTTGGTTACGCCTCGATTACCTGGGAAGGTAATGATGCACAAGCCATCAAAGATATTTCCGCACTCGGTTTTCCCGGGATTCAATTGCGCAGCAATATTTTGAAAGAGTATGGCGAGAAACCAGCCGCGCTGAAGGAACTGCTCGCACAATACAAACTCGAGATGGTTGCGCTATCGAGCGGTGGTGTGGGCATTGCCCCTAACACCGAAGCTGATGAAATTACAAAGCATGTCAGCAACGCAAAGTTTGTTTCCAATGTCGGCGGCAAGTATTTACAAGTTACCGACTCAGCGCTTCCAAAGGATCGAAAACCGGAGGCTGCCGATTACAAACAACTCGGAAAGCTACTCACAGAGATTGGAAAACGAACCAAAGACCTGGGCATCCCGCTTGGCTATCACAATCACATGTCGAGTTTGGGAGAAGCGCCGAACCAGGTTGACTGGATCATGGATGCCGCAGATCCTCGCTACGTAAAACTGGAGCTAGACATTGCTCACTATCAGCAGGGCGGTGGCGATCCTGTGCGCGCGATTCAACAATACAAGGATCGCTTACTGTTCCTCCACATCAAGGACGTCGAAACAGTCGCAGCGGCCGATGAGCGAAATCGAAACTACCGGTTTGTCGAGCTTGGGCGCGGTCGAGTAGATCTCAAGGGAGTCTTCGCCGCACTCGACAAAGCTAAGTTTAAAGGTTGGGCTGTCGTTGAATTAGACGCGGTGCCCGACAAAGCAAGGACACCTAAAGAGTCCGGCCAGATCAGTAAAACATATCTCGAACAGAAACTCGGTTTACATGTCTGACAAAAGAGCAGCCGCAGATGAACGCAGATAAACACAGATCAGAAATGAGCCAGAGAGTGGACTGCACTTATGTTTCCTGATCTGCGTTTATCTGTGTTCATCTGCGGCTTAAATACTGGAGGATGAAATGCCTGATACCAAAAACTCACGTAGAGACTTCATGAAAACCGCAGCTCTCGGAGCAGCCGGAGTTGTAGTCACTTCGCGCGCGTCAAGTTATGCACAGATTCTCGGCGCGAACGATCGAGTGCGCGTCGGAATCGTCGGATACTCGGACCGTTGCCGGCAGGCTTTGATTCCCGCCTTACTTTTGCATTCGAAGGAACTCAATTTCGACCTTGTCGCAGTGTCAGACATTTGGAATCGTCGTCGCGAGGAAGGTGCCGCCGCGGTGAGTAAACTTGTGGGTCACGACATCGCCAAAGCGCGCAACAACGAAGAACTCTACGATCGAAACGACGTCGACGCTGTGTTGATTGCCACCGCAGACTTTCAACATGCGCTGCACGGTGTCGAAGCCGTACGTGCAGGACGCGATGCATATGTTGAAAAACCGATGGCCAACACGATGGATGACGCGCGCGCTCTTCTGAAAGCGGTCGAGACAACAAAGAAAGTTGTGCAGATAGGAAGTCAAAGACGTAGCGGTAGCAACTACCAGCGCGCCAACCAATTTATTAAGTCCGGCAAGTTTGGTGACATCGTCATGGTCGAGATGACCTGGAACGTGAATCAACCGGGCCGCTGGCGTCGTCCGCAACTCGTGAAAGAAATCCGGCAGGAAGACACGGACTGGGATCGGTTCTTACTTAATCGCCGTGAGAAAGGCCTGAAGCCCGCATGGGATCCGCGGAAGTATCTTGAGTTTCGATTGTTCTGGCCTTACTCGACGGGTATTCCGTGTCAGTGGATGTCGCATCAGATCGACACCGTGCATTGGTTCTCGGGATTGCCACGTCCGCGAAGTGTCGTGGCCAACGGTGGGATTTACCAGTGGCATGATGGTCGTCAGAACCCCGATACGATGACGGCAGTTTTTGACTACGGTCCGCTCGACGACATGTCGAAGGGTTTTCAGGTGGTCTATTCGTCGCGCTTCAGCAACTCCGCCGGAGGTGTGAAAGAGTATTACTACTCGAACGCGGGCATGTTGAATCTCGACACGAACAAGATCACTCCAGAAGGCGGCTTAAAGAAGAGAGAAGCCGATGAGATGCAGATGCAACCAAACTTGATCGAGGAGATGTCGCTGGCGGATCCGGCCGACGCGAAGCCGGTTGCGACGGCTGCAAATACCGG
>QHXL01000258.1 GCA_003222935.1 Acidobacteriota bacterium | reverse complement strand
TACGCCAGGATTTGGTAACGCACCACGAACACCAGGCGGCGGCGGCCCCGGAGGCCGAAGATAATGTCTACCACCTTGTCGGTTGAACCGAGAGAATCACAGGTACAGAGCGTTCTGGACACTCGAGTTTCTGAAGCTCGTCCTGTGATTCAGCTCGAACATATTCACAAGACGTACACGATGGGCGATGTCGAAGTTCACGCGCTCCGCGGGGTGTCGCTGACGATTAGAGAAGGCGAGTTCGTCGCGATCATGGGCGCATCGGGTTCCGGCAAGTCAACCACGATGAATATTCTCGGTTGTTTGGATCGCCCGACGCGCGGAAGCTACATCCTCGATGGAGAAGACGTTTCCCAGATGTCGAAGGACGAACGCGCGGACATTCGCTGCAAGAAGATCGGCTTTGTCTTTCAGGGCTTCAATTTGTTGTCGCGTACATCAGCGCTGGAAAATGTCGAACTGCCGATGCTCTACCTGGGTGTCGATTCGACGGTAAGGCATCAGCGCGCAATGGAAGCGCTGGCGGCTGTCGGACTCGCAGGACGTGAACAGAATCACCCAAACCAGTTGTCAGGTGGTCAGCAGCAACGTGTGGCGGTCGCGCGTTCGCTCGTCAATAGACCGGCATTAATCCTTGCTGATGAGCCTACAGGCAATCTCGACTCGCGCACGTCGGTGGAAGTGATGGAAATTTTTCAACGACTGAATCGAGAAATGGGAATAACTCTTGTTCTGGTCACACATGAACCTGACATTGCGCAGTACGCGAAGCGGGTCGTCGTTTTTAAGGATGGCAAGATCAATTCTGATTACGACATAGAAGATCAGCGTGACGCTTCAGAAGAACTGAAGAACATGCCGGCAATGGTAGATGAAGATGACGACGACGAGTAATACGACGAGCTGACGGATAAATCCATGAACCTCTTAATGATCATTCGCGTTGCTTTTCGCGCCCTTGTCCGAAACAAGATGCGCGCGGCGTTGACTATGCTTGGCATCATCATCGGCGTTTCCGCAGTCATTGCCATGGTAAGTATCGGCCAGGGTGCATCTGCATCCGTCCAGGCACAGATCGAGAGCATCGGCACTAACCTGCTGTTTGTCAGTGCAGGCGCACAGAACGTTGGCGGCGTGCGCAGTGGTACGGGTGATAGTGGAACAAACACGCTAACAGTCGAAGATCTCGATGCGATCAAGCGCGAAGTACCAAGCGTTTCAATGGTGACGCCGACTGTTAATGCCAGGTCGCAACTAGTTGCGAGCAACATGAACTGGAACACATCGGTCCAGGGCGTCAGCGAACAGTACCCGGAAATACGAAAGTGGGCTGTTCAGAGTGGGTCGTTCTTTACAGATGCAGATGTGCGAACGGCAGCGAGAGTTATCGTGATTGGACAAACACTCGCCGATAACCTGTATCCAGGAATGGACGCGGTAGGCCAAACAATCAGAGTAATGAACCTTCCCTTCCGCGTGGTCGGCGTTATGGCTCGCAAGGGACAGGACCAGCAAGGTCGCGATCAGGATGATGTTTCCTTCGCACCGTACACGACTGTGCAAAAGAAAATACTGGGAAGCCCACGCGTTCAGATAGCCTACGTCTCAGCCATCTCGCAAGACGCGACTTACACAGCACAGTCGCAAATTACGGATCTGCTCCGGCAACGTCACAAGCTAACCGCTAACGAAGGAAACGATTTTACTGTTCGCAACATGACCGACGTCGCTGATGCGGCCAATGAAACAAGTAATACGATGACAGTGCTCTTGGCCTGTATCGCCGGTGTTTCGTTGCTCGTCGGTGGCATCGGGATCATGAACATCATGTTGGTGTCAGTGACAGAACGAACTCGCGAAATTGGCATTCGCATGGCAATTGGGGCGAGGTCATCGGCGGTTCGTACCCAGTTCCTGATTGAGTCGATTGTTCTCAGCCTGACAGGTGGAATGATTGGGATAATTCTTGGTGTGGTGTTCTCGCTGGCGATACCGAAGCTGCTTGGCTGGCCCACTTTGGTTTCCACGGTGGCGATTATCGGTTCGGTTGTGTTCTCTGCGGCAGTCGGGATTTTCTTTGGTTACTACCCGGCGAGGAAAGCGGCGGCGTTGGATCCTATTGAGGCCCTGAGATACGAGTAATCAGCCGAGGGCAGTAAGCAGGAGCAGTAGCAGTCGGCAGAATTATCGGCGCCTCTGCTCCTACTTTATCTCCGAGTTTAACTTCAAATGCGATGCGGCTCTGTCTCATCTAAGTTGAGTCGAAGCAGGATAAGACTTCACTCGTTCTATTTCGTGCGGTGATTTCGTGGATCGTCTCTATGCCCGGAAAACGATCCACGAAACCACACGAACTCACACGACTGCGTAGAATCAGCCTCAACTCAATTCGCCACGCCAACTGCTGAGCTATTCGAAGATCGCGACCACATCCAGTGCAGACCGATCCAGAAGAGAAAACTTCCAACGTAGCCGATGATGGTGCTGCTCTTGTTAAAATTTGGAACATTGCGACCAATCACCAACACCAGAAGGATAAGCGGAACCGCATGAACGATCAGCATCGTGTACAGGGCCGTGCGGAAGCGATCAAGCCGGGTCACCTTTGCCAAGAGGAAGATAACTAAGTTGCCAATTACACCGGCCGTTACCAGGGCGTCGAGGAAATAACCGAAAGTAATTATCGATGAGATCTCATTTTTCCTTCCATAGCCCAGGAGACAAAAGGCAGTGGCAATTATGATTAAACATCCCAGGGCACCTATTAAGTCTCGCCGCAAGTTGTTCATAAAATTCTCGCTTTCTGTGCGCTCCTTCAAAGCGCTGCAAACTAAATCTTCGATTGTCAGTACCCAAAGTCTCAGGACAGATCCTCTGCTAGCCTGCCGCTGTTCGAAGTAGCTATCACGAAAGACCTGGACCATTTGCGATCCAAACGTTTCGCGGAAGTCAGACGGGTAGGCAAACAGCAGCTTCTCGTAAACTCGACATGACAGATTTTGTTTTCGCACCCTTGGTTAACTCCGTGCCGACAGCAGTTTCTTAATTCGCGCTGACTTAACTAACCGGTCGAGACGTTCGGCCTCGGCTACTGCGACCTTAAGTCCAAAATCACTCAGTCGATAGTACCGGCGACGTTCGTCATCATCTTCCGGGCTGGGCCGTTCATCCAACTCTTCAATCCAGCCTGATTGGAGCATTCGCTTGATCGAGCCATAAAGCGTTCCGGGTCCGATGCGCACCTTTCCTTCTGTACGCTCGTCAACCTCGCGCATGATTTCATAACCATGACGCTCACGGTCGGCGAGCGCCAACAAGATATGGAACATGGCCGGGGTTAGTGGTAACGAGTCTTCCGGGTTCTCTGCTTTGCTCTGTTTCATTGGGCTGTATCGCTCCGCGCTATATCGCCGCACGATATAGTAAGGGTGGGCCGCGCGTTTCGTCAAGCCGATTTTTTCAATATTGACCCATTTAGGAATCTCTGTGGTTACCTCTGTGTGTCTCTGTGGTGGAGTAAGTTGCTGCGATAGATTTCACCACAGAGATTAGCTGCTTGTTCGATTTGCAGAATAAATGAAACTATCGAGACACGTCTTCACTCCGGTAGGAGTGACATGTCTATAGCATTGTCTAGCATCAGCCTCCGGCGCAGTTCGGCGGGCCGGAACGAAATTTAGTGGTCAAGGGGTGGTTGCTTCCGGCCCGCCGAACCGCGCCGCCTCGGAACATGGAAGGCCGTCCTATAAACATGTCAATCCGGAGTGAAGACTGATTGTTCCACGAAAGCTAATCCGAGTTTCAAAGAAGACATCGAGCGAACAGAGGTGGAGAAAATTCAAATCAGGGCACTACGCTTTTTCTATGAAGCTTCTCAGTAGAATTCAGTTTAGCGCTACTTATCCATAACCTCTTTCGGTTAACATGCGGCCCATGCCGAATCGAAAAACGCCTATCGTTTCTCTTCTTCTGATCATCGTCGTCCTCAATAGTTCACTTGCTTTCGCACAACGACGTCCTGCGTCTGAACCAGGTCAACGGGCGAAGCGACCAAAGCTGGTGTTGCTAATCGTTATCGATCAGTTTCGTTACGACTACCTCGAGCGGTTCAGCGATCTCTTCGTCGCGAATGGTCTAAAACGGTTGATGCGTGAAGGCGCGTCGTGGACTCAGTCAAACTAC
Source organism: Acidobacteriota bacterium (assembly GCA_003222935.1). GTDB lineage: Bacteria > Acidobacteriota > Blastocatellia > Pyrinomonadales > Pyrinomonadaceae > PSRF01. The sequence continues at coordinate 771 of QHXL01000258.1, read as the reverse complement.
GATCATGTTCCGACTTACACAGCACCGGGTCATGCGACGATGATGACAGGTGCCTACCCGGCTGAGACAGGCATTGTCGGAAATGAATGGCCGGATCGGAAAACCGGTAAGAACGTTACCAGTGTTTCAGATTCAACCGTGACGCTCCTGGGCGGATCTGCAAATGAAGGCGCCTCCAGTCCACGCCGTTTAATGAGCTCAACGGTTGGTGACGAGTTGAGAATCGCAACGAACGACCGCTCTAAAGTGATTGGCATTTCCGTAAAGGATCGTTCGGCAATTCTACCCGCCGGCCGTCACGCGAACGCCGCTTACTGGCTTAGCAACATCGCCGGGAACATGGTTTCGTCGACGTATTACTTTCCTGAATTGCCAAACTGGGTCACTGCGTTCAATAACACGCGGCCGGCCGATAAATTTTTTAAAGCCAAGTGGGAGCGATTATTACCCGAGAGCGAGTATTTGAAACGCGCAGGAGCCGATTCGCCACCCTGGGAAAACATCGGGACTGTGGCGGGTGAGACCAACGCTTTTCCCCACACGATTACCGGTGGCGCACAAGCAGCCGGCAGGGAATTTTATAGTGCACTCGACTCCACTCCTTTCACGAACGACATACTGCTGTCGTTCGCACAGCAAGCAATCGAAAACGAGCAATTGGGCCAGGACGACGACACAGACGTGCTGTCCGTGAGCTTTTCTGCGAATGACTACGTGGGGCATCGCTATGGGCCATACAGTCAAGAGGCGATGGATATAACCTTACGTGTG
>QHXL01000257.1 GCA_003222935.1 Acidobacteriota bacterium | reverse complement strand
CCTCGAGCGCTTATCTGAATAATGGATCGAGTGAGCTCGATACAACCGACGACGAGTTTACGGGCGCAAACAGGTTACGAGGCGTTAATCCTGCGAGTGGCGTTGTCGTTTACTACCAACTTCCAGAATTGAAGAAGACCGACGAGATTTCGCTTGAGATCAAAGACGCGGCAGGAGTCGTTGTTCACACGTATTCATCGAAAGCAGTTGAGGGGCAGTTGAGATGGGATGGCGCGCCCAGGCCCGATCCGCTTTTGCCAAAAGCAAAAGGACTTAACAGGTTCGTTTGGGATATGCGTTATCCAACGATGACGGGCGTACCTAACGTTCGTATCGAAGGTGGCTATGCCGGTCACAAGGCGCCGCCGGGAAAATACAATCTCACTTTGAAGTCAGGTGACCAGGTTCTATCAACGGATATCGAAATACTGGCCAACCCTCTTTATCCCACGACCCCCGAAATTTATTCGGAATACCATCGCACGATGTTGAGCATGGAAACCGAGTTGACGGCAATGCATCGCATGATCAACAGCCTCTATGAGAAACAGAAGCAATTAGAGTCACTGTTGGGTTCACTGCCCGCAGGTGAAAAGTACAACGCGGTGAAAAAGGATGGCGAGGCGCTGGTTAAAAAGATGAAGGCGTGGGACGAAGACATGGTCCAACGTAAGTCGAAGGCCTACGACGACGTCGAAAACTTCCCGAACAAGTTCACGGCGAATTACCTTTTCCTGATCAACCAGACAGAGAGCGATATTCCGCGCGTCAATCAACCTTCGTTGGATCGGATGAAGGAATTGAACACAACCTGGTCTGCTCTCAAGACGAGGGGAACTGAAATGCTCGAGAAAGATCTGCCGGCACTGAACAAACGGCTGTGGGATGCCGGCGTCGGCGCTGTTTGGAAGAATTAGAAAGTCGTATGTCTACTGTGCGAACCGACTCTGACACAAAACCCGTGCGGGCCAGTGAACGGTTGGACTGGAACGCGCTCGATCAATACGTCCGCCCCAGGTTAGCGGAGCAACTTGGAGATAGTTTCCCTGCCACAGCTCCGCTCACAGTCGAACAATTCCCCGGCGGCCATTCAAATCTGACCTATCTGTTGCGCTTCGGTGATCTCGAGTTTGCGTTGCGCCGTCCGCCATTTGGGCCAGTACCACCAAAGGCGCATGACATGGCTCGCGAGTGCCGTATTCTCGAAGCCGTGCATCCGGTGTTTCCACTCGCGCCGAAACCTTACATTCTTTGTGAAGACGCGAGCGTTATCGGTTCGACGTTTTATGTAATGGAACGTCGGCAGGGCCTGGTTGTTCGACGAGAAGAACCAATCCAACTCGCTGATCAACCCCAGCAGCGTAAGCTTGCGAGCCAGGCGATGATTGACGTGCTTGCTGAGTTACATCTCGTTGACATCGAAAGTCATGGTCTAAGTGGACTCGGAAAAGCAAGCGGGTTTGTCGAACGCCAGGTGAAGGGCTGGCATCAGCGCTGGGAGGGATCCAAGACGAGCGAACAATCAGAGATGGACTCACTTTCGGATTGGCTATTGGCTCGTTTACCCGAAGACGCCACCAGGGCGTCGCTCGTACATGGAGATTACAAACTCGACAACGTGATGTTCGATCCAAACGATGTCGGGAAGTTGGTCGGGGTCTTTGATTGGGAGATGAGTGCCGTCGGGGATCCGTTGATCGATGTGGGTCTGTTCCTGGCCTACTGGGTCCACATTGCGCCAATGTCCTCGGAGTCGCTGGTAATCGTCACGACACGGCCAGGATGGTTTACGCGCGATGAAGTCTTAGGTCGTTATGAAGAGCGCACGCGAAACGATTTGCAAAACATAAAGTTCTACGAAGTGTTTGCTGTATTCAAGATAGCTGTCGTGCTGCAACAGATCTTCTTTCGTTACCATCGAGGTCAGACGGACGATCCACGCTTCGCCAATCTGCATAAGCAAGTTGATTTACTTGCGCGGATTGCCGTGTCGCTGGCGACCTAATGTCCGATATGCTTTAGCTTGTCGTGAGATCGAACAGAAGATGCCAGGTGGTTCTCAGCGAGAGTCAGGCAAGTTAAGTGAGGCACTTGCAAAATAGCGCAAGTTGGGAAGGGCGGTTTACCCCCGCTGGTCCCGGCTAAGAATAACCTCAATACAGCTCTTAATTGGGCCAGCGGGGGTAAACCGCCCTTCCCAACTTGCACTGAATTTAAATCCCTTTTTCGCTGGTCAAAACTTTTATTGGGGCAATCAAATGATCCTCGACTTCAACGAAAAGACACGTGAACTGCAAAAACGTTTAGTCGAGTTCATGGATGAGTACGTTTATCCGAATGAACCAAAATTCGAGGAACAGGTTCTTGCCTCACGCTGGACACCAACCTCGATCATCGAGCAGTTGAAAACCAAAGCGCGTGCTGCGGGACTTTGGAACCTCTTCTTACCCGACAACGAACACGGTGCAGGGTTAACCAATTTCGAGTACGCACCACTGTGTGAAATCATGGGCCGGAGTCTTATTGCGGCTGAGGTGTTTAATTGCTCAGCACCTGACACCGGCAACATGGAAGTCCTCGCGCGTTATGGAACTCCTGAACAACAGGAACGCTGGCTGAAACCTTTGCTCGCCGGCGAGATCCGTTCCTGCTTTGCCATGACCGAACCCGCCGTTGCCTCATCCGATGCGACGAACATCGAGTCAAGCATTGTTAGCGACGCTGACGAGTATGTGATCAATGGACGGAAGTGGTGGACCTCGGGTGCCGGTGATCCACGATGCAAGATCGCGATCTTCATGGGAAAGACTGACTTTGATGGGCCACTACACAAACAGCAGTCGATGGTCCTGGTGCCGATGGACTCGCCTGGCGTGAAGGTGGAACGGCTGTTGACAGTTTTTGGTTACGATCACGCACCGCACGGGCATGCAGAAGTTTCCTTCACGAATGTGCGTATTCCAAAGTCGAACTTGCTGCTCGGTGAGGGACGCGGATTTGAGATCGCCCAGGGTCGACTTGGCCCGGGACGCATTCATCATTGCATGCGCGCTATCGGAGCTGCCGAGCGGGCGCTTGAGTTGATGTGTAAACGAGTTCAGCAACGCGTGGCGTTTGGTAAGCCGATCGCCGAACAAGGTACGATTCGCGCTGACATTGCTGAATCACGAATGGAGATCGAACAGGCACGTCTTTTAGTTCTCAATGCAGCTCAGGTGATGGACAAGGCGGGTAACAAAGTAGCGCGTTCCGAGATCGCGATGATCAAGGTCGTGGTGCCTGCCATGACGCTTCGTGTTCTCGACAGATCGATACAGGCACACGGTGGCGCGGGAGTTTCGGGAGACACTTTTCTCGCTAGCGCCTGGGCCCAGGCTCGCGCTCTTCGCCTCGCAGACGGCCCGGACGAAGTGGATCGCGAGGCATTAGCAAAATCAGAATTAGAAAAATGGGTATAGAGATCTTTGCCGCAGATTTCCGCAGATGAACTCTGATGGATGGTTTTTTGGTTCTGCGAAGATCAGCGTAAATCTGCGGCTAGGATCTTTCCCGAAGTGGTCTTTCAACTTTTTTGTAAAGTTAATGAATAACGATACCAACGCCGAATCTCACGTTATCTACCCGTCTCCCAGGAATAAAAAACGGAGTACCGACGGTCTGAAAAGGTGTTGGTACGAGCACGATGCCAGTCTGCTGATCGCCCCGGTTAATAATGTTCCAGTCTAGTTGAATTGCTCGCACGTCAAAGCGATCGTTGATCTTGATGTCGATTCCGCCGCCGAAAGCCATGGCGAAGCTCGTCTCATTTACATGGAAATCACTAATTCCAAAAATGGCCGGTAACTGCGGACTGTCGATATCCACCTTCTGTGTGGCAACCCCGAACAACGCGTGACCGAAAGGCTTAAACTTTGGACCATCAGTCGAATTGTTTTTGATTTGGATACCGCCCAGAAAATTCTGCACGGTCGAATCGACGGTGCCGCTCCCTGCGGGACGAGAGAAATTATCTTCACGAAGGTGAAGTGAATAGTCGAATTTTGCCCCGAAGTATTTGTGGAAGTTGCCGGTCACGGCAAGATTTAGTCCGCGCAGATTTTGCTTTTCCCCTAACACATCGTTGATTGCCGAATTGGACGTGTCGCCAGACAGGCTGTCAAAAAACAGGCTCGAGTAGCCCCCGAAAAATTCAAACTTCTTGTAATCGTCCGACTGTGCAAACGCGGTCGAGACGAATAGCAAGAGCGAAGACACAATTACTGCCAATCGTTTCATAAAGATCCTTTCCTTTTGAAGAGAGTCGGGGATTAAGTCGGGAAGCCAATCACAAAATAGCCATCCATAATCAATGACTCTACTGTCACTTTTGACAGGGTTTGGTGTCCCGTTATGAGACTTCCGAGGTCAGATTGCTGGCGCGCTAAGTTGAGGAGTAGTGCTGGGTTATCCGATGTTTCGGATTGGTTGCGTGATTCTTATTTTTTCGAGGCGCAGTTTCTTCGCAGGACAAATTTTATCGTCGAGATATGGCTGCCGGCGTGTTTCCAGCGGCTGCTTGAAGGGTGCGAAGCCACGCTGGATACCAAGGATGAAAGTTGCTAGTCAGTCCGTGTCACGTTTCGCAAGAAGCGCGTCGCGTGAGATCGCAGCCAAAGATTCGACTGAGGAACATCAGAGTGAGGAGGTCCTCATATCGTCATTCGAAGGGAGCCGATTCTTGAAGTCCGATTTATCGCCACTTATGCACGGATTTTTAGAGAAAATCCATTGGTATGTACGGTTCGTACAACACTCTCCAACTTTCACTCTCGATAAAAATAATTACCTCAATCCAAAGTTTTGAATTTATCCGTAAAGCTGCATTTCAATCTTCCGAGCCTTCACGCCTCTACTAGTGAATACCTGTTGTAAATGG
>QHXL01000256.1 GCA_003222935.1 Acidobacteriota bacterium | reverse complement strand
ACGATGCGAGTCGAGTTGCCTGAATCTCGGTACCAGCACGTTGCTCCGCAAACACGATTTCGAACCCAGGCGTTAGCGCAAATCAATTCGTTGCCTGGTGTGCAAGCGGCGATGATTAGCGAACTGCCACTCAGCGGCGATTCACTCAACCATAACTTCGTTATCGAAGGACGCCCGCCAATTGCAGTCGGCGATGAACCCGACCTCGAAACCCGAAGCGTCATGGGCGACTACTTCAAGGTGATGGAGATCCCTCTGCGCCAGGGTCGAGACTTTGCCTCGCAAGATTATGTCGAGCCCGCGCCGTTAGTGGGAATTGCCAACGACGCAATGGTGAAACAGTACTTCAAGGACGAAGACCCGATTGGCAAACGAATCAAGTGGGCACGGAATCCCGGGATCGAGTGGATAACGATCGTTGGAGTTGTTGGCGACGTAAAACATTTCGGTCTTGATGTTCCTGAACTTCCGGCTCTCTATTCTCCTTACACGCAGATCGCTCCGTGGAAGCGTTGGATGTCGTTTGCGGTGCGCACGCAAGCAGAACCCGGCGCGATGGCCCACTCGATCAAGCAGCAGATTTGGAAGGTTGATTCCCAACTTCCAGTCACCAAGGTAGAGACGATGAATGAGGTTGCGGCGGGCTCGTTTGCTGCACGTCGATTCAACATGTCGCTGCTTTCGTTGTTTGCAGCACTGGCATTAATCCTGGCGGCGATTGGTATTTACGGCGTGATGTCATACGCCGTTACGCAAAGAACCCAGGAGATTGGCATTCGAATGGCGCTCGGTGCGCGTGGGCGCGATGTACTCACACTGGTGCTGAGCAACGGAATGCTGCTAGTCGTGATTGGCGTGGCAATTGGCCTGGCGGGAGCATTTGGTCTTACTCGTTTGATGGCGAGCCTGCTGTTTGAAGTTACACCAACAGATGGTCTGACTATCGCCGTCGTTTCGTTTGTACTGATCGTCGTTGCGCTCTTTGCTTGTTTGATTCCGGCACGTAGAGCCACGAAGGTCGATCCGTTAGTGGCTCTGAGGTACGAATAAAGTCGATCAAGTCCATTTTCTAGGGGGAGATGATGCAATCGATTTGGCGTGACATTCGCTACGCGGCTCGGATGTTAGTTAGAAGGCCGGGCTTTACCGTCATCGCGCTGTTGACGTTGGCCCTTGGCATTGCCGTTACGACCGCTACCTTTACGGTCGTCGATGCTGTCTTGCTGCGAAAACTGCCGGTTACTGATCCTGGTACTCTCGTTGTCGTTCACAATCAACTGCCGAAGATAAACCTGCCACGTACCCAGGTATCAGCTCTTCACTTTGTTGATTACAGCCGTCAAACCGAAGCTTTTGAATCAACCGCGGCTTTCGCTACCAGGAACTTCAATCTTTCCGGTGTTGGAATGCCGGAACGGTTACAGGCAGGTCGAGTCACGGCAAGTTTTTTCCCTACGCTCGGAGTAAATCCGTTCGCCGGTCGTTTCTTCAGCCCTGAGGAAGATCGCTTTGGTAACGAGCATGAGGCAGTGCTGAGCGCGGCGTTGTGGAAACAACTTTTCAATTCAGATGCGGCGGTTCTCAACAAACCGATCCAACTTAACGGCACGAGTTATCAAATTATTGGAATAGCTCCAGCAGGAATCGAAGAGATCTACCCCAACGTCGATCTCTGGATACCAATGGCATTCTCGCCAAATGAGCTGTCCGAGAATCGCCGCGGCAGTCTTGCCTACACAATGATCGCGCGCTTGAAGCGCGGAACCACTATCAAGCACGCCCAGAACCTTATGAGCGGTGTCGCTCAAAGCATTGCGGGGGACGAGCTCGGCAGCTTCGGTATAGAAGTCCGTTCGCTGACTGATGAATACGTGAGCGATGTGCGACGACCACTTTTCATGTTGTTGTGCGCTGTACTGGTGGTCCTATTAATTTCGTGTGCAAACGTAGCAAACCTTTTGCTGGCTCGAGCGACAGTGCGAGCTCGAGAAATTGCAGTGCGTGTTGCCCTGGGTGCAGGACGAACTCGCATCATTCGACAACTGCTAACGGAGAGCCTGCTTATTGCTCTCGTTGGTGGAGCACTTGGAATGCTCCTGGCCTTTTGGGGTACGAAGGCGTTGCTCGCACTCGCGCCAAGCAGCTTGCCCCGCCTGACTGGCGTTCACCTGGATTTCAGGATCCTATTATTCAGCCTCGGAGTTTCACTGGTGTGCGGCGCAATCTTCGGGCTGGTGCCCGCATTCACCGCCTCGAAAACCGATCTCGTAAGTTCCCTCAAGGATTCAGAGCGAACAGACTCCGCCGGCGCTTCTCGCCAATGGCTAAGAAGAACTTTTGTAGTCGCAGAAGTATCGATGGCCGTGATTCTAGTTATCTCAGCTGGGTTGTTGGTCCGAAGTTTTCAAAAGCTTCTGGATGTTCGTCCGGGATTTGATGCCCACAATGTACTCACGCTCAGAATGTCTCTTCCGGGTGCTCAGTACAACAGCGCGGCGAAGGTAGCTGGTTTTTACGACAACGTGCTGGAACGAGTTTCTGGCTTGCCCGGAATAGAACATGCGGCAGCTGCATTTCAAACTCCGTTCACTCCCGGGGGCGACAGTTCAATGTTTTCCATTCGCGGCCGGGTAAGCAACGAAAAGGAACCAGGGCCCCACGCGGATTATGCCTACGTATCGTCAGACTATTTCAATTCGCTGGGCCTTCCGATTCGTAAGGGTCGGGGCTTTCAACCTTCAGACATGCGAGCCGGTAATTATTTTGCGCCTGACTCGGTGGCCATCGTCGACGAGGAGCTGGCGAAGCGGTACTGGCCCAACGGTGATGCGCTCGGCGGCGGCATCAGTTGGAGCCCGGAGGGACCATGGGCCACGGTAGTTGGTATTTGTGCGACGGCACAACTCGAGGATCTCACCGAGGAGTCGAAAGGCACGTTCTATCTGCCGGGATACTACCCGGGCTCGACGCTGGTAGTTCGCACGTCTGTGAATCCTCTTACGCTGACCTCGGCGATACGCGATCAGGTCCTCGCAGTCGATCCGAATCAACCCGTTTTTGACATTAAGACAATGGAAGAGCGCGTGGCGATGACGCTCGAGACGCGGCGGTTTGCGGTCGTGCTCCTGGGAATATTCGGGACACTTGCCCTGGTGCTGGCAGGAATTGGTTTGTATGGAGTGCTTGCGTTTGCTGTGTCTCATCGTACGCGCGAGATCGGCATTCACCTGGCCCTGGGCGCTCAACCTCGTGATGTTCTCGTCATGGTGATCAAACAGGGAATGTTGCTCGTTCTGCTTGGTGCTGTACTCGGCGTAGCAGGAGCCTTCGCCTTGACGCGACTGATGCAGTCCCTGCTGTTTGGCGTCAGTCCCACGGATCCGGTGACGTTCGTATTGGTGCCCTTGCTACTCGCAGTAGTTGGATTCGTAGCTTGCTACCTTCCGGCGCGTCGCGCGACCAAAGTCGATCCATTGGTGGCGCTACGTTACGAGTGAGGGGCATTGCCGATTTCCAATTGCCGATTGCCGAAGTTCAGCAAGCGAGCCTGGTTGAAGGAGGACGTAATGATGGGAATCCTGAAACAAAACATAGTTTATGGCCTTAGGACATTGTTAAAGAGTCCCGGGTTCACGCTGACCTCTGTGCTAACACTGGCGTTGGGTATTGGAGCGACTACGGCGATCTTCAGTGTCGTTTATACGACCCTGTTCGAGCCAATGCCTTATCCAAAACCCGAGCAACTGGTAATCGTCTGGTCCAAAACTACGGAAGGTCGAACATCAGTCTCGACGGCTGACTTTTTTGATTGGAGGAAACGGAGCAACTCGTTTCAGTCTCTCGAAGCATGGTCCGGTGGAAATATAAACATCTCGACCTCAGATCGCCCGCAACAAGTTGAGGGCTCAATCATGACGCCGGGTTTCAACACGTTGACCGGCAGCAAGATGCTTTTGGGTCGAGACTTTCTTCCCGAAGATGGTGAAGTTGGCAAGGATAAAGTGGTAATCCTCAGTCACCGGTTATGGAGTGGGCACTTCGGTTCCAATCGCGAAATCATCGGCAAACCAATACGACTAAGCGGCACGACTTACACGGTCATCGGCGTTACTCCGCCCGGTTACCTGGATCGTATGCCATTTCAACTGTGGGTTCCTTTAGCATTCGCACCGGATCAAATTACTCGTGAGTACCATTGGATGTCGGTCATGGGCCGCCTGAAGGACGGGGTAACGATTGCCCAGGCCCAGGCTGAGATGGACGGGATAGCCAAACAGCTCGCGCAGGAGTATCCAAAGACAAACGCCAATTTCGGAGTTAGCGTTGAGCCCTTACACCTCGATTTCTTTCCCGTTGAAAAGCAACGAAACCTTTGGCTACTGCTGGGTGCGGTTGGTTTCCTGTTGCTCATTGGTTGCGTCAACGTCGCCAATCTCATGCTGGCCCGCGCAACAACACGCAGTCGCGAAGTTGCTTTGCGCGCAGCGTTAGGGGCAAGCAGATTTCGCATCTTTGGGCAGTTGATTACAGAGAGCCTGATCGTTTCGATAGCGGGAGGAATCCTTGGAGTACTGCTGGCGTTGTGGTTAACCAGGGCCATTGTTGTGATGCTGCCCAACAGCCTCCTGCCAGCCGAAGCCGACATCCGACTTAGCCTACCCGTACTGTTGTTTACCGTCGTGCTCACTATGTTGACCGGTCTGCTCTTCGGCACTGCGCCCGCCTGGCAGTCTTCCCGTATGAATCTGATCGAAGTACTCAAGCAGGGAGGGCGGACGGGTGGCAGCGGAGCGCGCTCAAGCGCGCGCAGAGTTCTCGTAGTTGCGGAATTTGCGCTCGCGCTCACGCTGTTGGCCGCGGGCGGATTGTGGCTCCGCAGTTTTTGGAATTTGACGAAGGTGGACCTGGGCGTAAAGACAGAAAGAATTCTGACATTTGATGTTCCTGGCTCCTTCGAACGATTAAAAGATGATGAGCAGGTCAACGCGTACTACACGCAAATTCTCGAAAGAATTCA
>QHXL01000255.1:8643-9049 GCA_003222935.1 Acidobacteriota bacterium | reverse complement strand
AATGAGGCGCGTTTCGTGGCCTACGGCGACTGAAGTTAAGAATACGACGATTATCACGTTGGTTGCGGTCGTTTTTTTCTCGGTTTACTTGTTTCTAGTTGATCAGGGGCTTTCGCGTTTGATTCTCGGCCTCGATTGGTTACTAGAAAAGATCGCGAAGTTTGTAGGTCTAGGCTAAGAGAAAGAATTCCAGATGCAGCAGTGGTTCATACTCCATACGTACTCGGGTCACGAGAAGAAAGTGCGCGACAGTTTGAAGGCACGCATTCGCGACACTGACCTTCAAAGCGAGATAACGGAAGTTCTCGTGCCCACCGAAACTGTTGTCGAGATGCGAGGCAACAAGCGCATTGAATCGTCGCGCATGTTTTATCCGGGGTATGTGCTGGGTCAGATTGAGTGCGAT
>QHXL01000255.1:7374-8616 GCA_003222935.1 Acidobacteriota bacterium | reverse complement strand
TTTCACCTTATCAAGTCAACTCCGAAGGTGACTGGCTTTGTCGGAGGGCATAACCCGACACCCCTAACACCACAGGAAGTTGATCAGATTGTTCATAACGTGACCGAGGCTGCCGAGAAGCCAAAACCAAAGTTCTCATACGCGGCTGGCGAAACGGTTCGTATCAAGTCAGGTCCGTTCCAGAGTTTTACGGGCAAGGTTGAGGAAGTTAACGAAGATAAATCGACTCTGAAAGTTACGGTTACCATTTTTGGTCGTTCGACACCCGTCGAGTTGAACTTTCTCGATGTAGAAAAGGTAACCTTCGCAGAGGAAGAGTAGTTGTAGAAATGGATCATATAGGTCGACTGAGTCCTATATGAAGGAAAGACTATGGCAAAGAAGATTACAGGTTATATAAAGTTGCAGGTTCCTGCCGGTAAGGCGAATCCGGCACCGCCAATTGGCCCAGCGTTGGGTCAGCACGGCGTGAACATCATGGAGTTCTGCAAAGCGTTCAACGCGAAGACGGCACAGATGGATCCGGATCTGAAGATCCCGGTCGTGATCACCGTGTACGCAGATCGCTCATTCACGTTTGAAACAAAAACTCCTCCGGCCGCCGATCTGTTAAAGAAGGCAGCGGGAATTCCGAAGGGATCGGGGAAGCCAAACCGCGAAAAGGTTGGCACGATTTCACGAGCAAAAGTTGAAGAGATTGCCAAGACGAAACTCCAGGATTTAAATACCACGAGTTTGGAATCAGCAATCAAAACGATTGAAGGTACGGCCCGGCAAATGGGGCTGACAGTCGAGTAATTGCCAATTTCCGATTTCCAAATGCCGATTGACGGTGCCTGGTAACGGTGTTGGTTTGAGAGGGAGGAAGTTCGGCGAGATCGCCGATTCCGTTTGCACCTCGGAGAAAGTTAAATGAAGAAGCACGGCAAGAAGTTTCGAGCGGCGGCCGAAAAGATTGAGGAAGGTCGCAAGTACAACCTTGAAGAGGGTATTGCGAAAGTGAAAGAGATCGCTTTCGCAAAGTTTGATGAAACGGTCGAGCTCACCATGTGGCTCGGCGTTGATCCCCGTAAGGCCGATCAGTTAGTGCGTGGAACACTCGTTCTACCGCATGGTCTTGGAAAATCAAAGACCGTCCTGGTGATTGCACAGGGCGAGAAGCTCAAAGAGGCCGAAGAGGCCGGTGCAGACATCGTCGGCGGCGAAGATATCGTCAATAAGATCAAAGGCGGCTGGACTGAC
>QHXL01000255.1:0-7368 GCA_003222935.1 Acidobacteriota bacterium | reverse complement strand
CCGACTTTGACGCGGTAATCGCAACTCCCGACATGATGCGGCTGGTCGGCGCCCTGGGAAAGGTTCTAGGACCTCGTGGCCTAATGCCTAATCCAAAAACAGGAACGGTAACTTTTGACGTTACTACCGCTGTCCGTGAGACCAAGGCCGGTAAGGTTGAGTATCGCGTCGATAAGACGGGTGTGATTCACGTGGGAGTTGGCAAGGTTTCGTTTGAAGCGGATAAGCTTCGCGACAATGCCAAGTCGTTACTTGATGCGGTAGTTAAGGCGAAGCCGGCGACTGCAAAAGGCAAATACGTGAAGAAAGTCAATCTGGCCTCAACGATGAGTCCTGGTGTCTTGTTAGACGAAGCGGCATACGCGAAATAGGTGAGGGAGCTGAGAAGATGAAGACAAAAGCACAGAAACAAAAAGACCTCGAGGCTCTCACGCAGCAGTTTCAGGATGCCAAGGCCGCGATGGTTGTTGGCTTTCAGAAGATGACGGTCTCGAAGGACCAGGAGCTTCGGAATCAGTTGCGCGAAGCGGGTGTGTCTTACGAAGTAGTGAAGAACACTCTGGCGCGCAAGGCAGCGGAGGGAACCGCTCTCGAAGCTGCTCAAGAACATTTTAAGGGTGTAACAGCGGTAGCGCTTAGCACTGGAGATCCCGTTGGCTTGTCGAAGGCGATCTCCAAGTTCAGTAAAGCAAATCCCGAAATTTTTACTTTCAAGGCGGGTGTAGTCGAAGGCAAGGTCGTCGCCCTAAAAGATGTTGAGGCGATTGCAAGTTTGCCGTCGAAGGAAGAGTTGATTTCGAAGATTATGTTCTTAATCAATTGCCAGGCGCAGCGGTTGGTTACGGTTATTTCAGCCGTGCCGCGAAATCTGGCAGTGGTCATCAAGCAGATTGGTGATCAGAAAAGCGCTTAACAATTTTCGGATTCGAAGTGCGAATCTGAAGTAATTTTGAATAGATAGCACAGGGCCGGACGCGGATAACGAGCTTGGCGATAGTCAGGTCGTCAATTGCGGCTCAGACGCTTCTACCGATTGCGATGCAGCAATCAGCTGAAACGTCCCGTGGGTTCTCCTGCTGCGAACGAACAACAACACAGCAAATAGGAACCCTTTTGGGGAGGATGGAAAGGTAATCATGGCAGCAACACGCGAAGACGTAATTGAGTTTTTGAAAAACATGACACTTCTGGAGGCTTCACAGCTTGTGAAGGATCTCGAGGAGACATTTGGCGTATCGGCGGCAGCAGCAGCGGTAGCGGCACCGGCGGCAGCGGCGGGTGGTGAAGCGGCAGCTCCTGCTGAAGAGAAGACAGAATTTGATGTCATTCTTCAGGCAGCTGGTGGCAACAAGATCAATGTGATCAAGGTTGTCCGCGAAGTTACGGCGCTTGGTCTTAAGGAAGCTAAGGACCTCGTCGAAGCAGCCCCCAAAGCAGTCAAAGAAGGTATTTCGAAGGAAGAGGCCGAAACCATCAAGCAAAAGCTTAGTGATGCAGGCGCAACCGTCGAAGTGAAATAGTCAAAGCATCGTTGATAGTCCGACACGTTGGAGGGCGTCCGCGCCCTCGCGTGTCTAATTAGTTTTTTTGTTCAAAGCGATACGTGCTTGACTCTCATAAATCTAGTGGCTAAGTTAAGGGAGTATTGAGGCGCTGGCGTTACTCCCAAAAAATTTGACTGAAGAATCAGCCGCTTTTTTCGCGAAAAAGCGGTCGGGGCGTTTTGCGCCCTGACCGCTATTTGGCGTCTCGGAATTATGTGATTGAAGATTTCACATTGAAGATTGCAGATTGTAACCACCGAACAGGTAGTAAAGACGCAATCGAAAAATCTGAAATCATCAATCTTCAATCGGCAATAAAAGGAATCCCACATGTCTGCAAATCTGCTTCAAACAACTAGTACCGGGTTAGGAAGACGAACAAGTCAGGCGCCAGAACGCGTCGATTTTTCCAAGATTGCCACTGCGGTGCGCATCCCGAATCTGATCGAGATTCAACGGGAGTCTTATAACCGCTTTTTGCAAATGGATCTGCTCCCCGAAGAGCGGGAGAAGACGGGACTCCAGGCAGTGTTTCAGTCCGTGTTTCCGATCTCCGACTTCCGTGGCACCGCAACTCTGGATTTTGTCGAGTATCAAATTGGAAACTGGCAGTGTAAATGCGGTCGACTTGAAGGTCTCAACTACCTGAGGGCGAACTGCAAAACTTGCGGCTCGACCATTAAGGTGAACCCTCTCGCTGCCGGCGAGACTCTTTGTCATCGCTGCGGAACCTTTAACTTCGTAAGACCGCAATTGTGCGAAAACTGCGGCGAGCCGGTCGGACTCAAGCACAAACACGATCAGCAGGAGTGTCAGGAGCGCGGCATGAGTTACAGCGTGCCGCTCAAGGTCAAGATCCGGCTGACTGTCTACGACAAAGACCCTGACACCGAAGTGCTCTCTATCCGCGACATCAAGGAAGAGGAAGTCTTCTTTGGTGAAATTCCGCTGATGACCGACAACGGCACATTCATCATCAACGGTACCGAGCGCGTCATTGTTTCCCAGCTTCATCGTTCACCCGGTGTGTTCTTCAAAAGAGGAGCGCTTTATGTCGCGAAGATTATTCCCTATCGCGGCTCCTGGGTTGAATTTGAGTATGACCAAAAGAATCTCCTGTACGTCCGCGTAGGCAAACGCAAGTTTCTCGCATCGATATTCTTGCGTGCTCTCGGTCTATGGTTCAACCAGAAGACCGATCTGAAGTCGCTACGTCCAGATTCGATACTGGAAGATGCGGTGAAGAACGCTTCGTTCACAGACGAAGATATGTTGCGGGCAATTTACATCACCGACGCCGTTCGCCTGGAAGAAGGCCGGTTACTGGTTCAAGTGCCAGAGCACGGACCGACGAACCTGGTTGGTATGAAAGTCGATTTCGACATTAAAGGTCGAGGTCCGGATCCAATCGTCAGAAGCGGCAAGAAGGTCACGGCATCAGCTCTCGAAGCTCTACGAAAGTCCAACATTGGAGAAGTGGAGATTGAGTCGTCACAACTTGAAGGCGCCTATGCGCTTTCTGACGTCGTGAATACCGAGAGTGGTGAGATCGTTCTCGAAGCTAACAATGAAATTACTCCAGCCAAACTTCAGGAGATCGTAGAAGCCGGTATCACAAGCTTCTCAGTTTTCTTCCCGGAGCGCGATGATGTTGGCCCGGTGCTTTCACTGACGCTCAAAAAGGACGTTATCACCAAGCCTGTCGATGCGTTGCTCGAGATTTATCGCAAGATGCGACCCGGCGATCCACCGACTGTGCAAACTGCTTATCGATTGCTCGAAGCGATGTTCTTTGATCCGCGCAAGTTCGACTTCTCGCGGGTTGGCCGCCTTAAGTTCAATATAAAGATGGGCAAGCCCGAGCTCGATCGGATCGAGGATCCCTTGCTGTCAGCTCACGACTTTTATGAAGTCGTCTCGTATGTCCTGAAAATGCGCAAGAACCCGTCTGAGTACCAGGCGGACGACATTGATCACCTGGGTAATCGTCGCGTTCGTGCTGTAGGCGAATTGCTTGAAAACCAGTTCCGTATCGGTCTCGAAAGAATGGAACGGGCGATCAAAGAGAAGATGTCGATCCATCAGGAAATGCAGACAACCATGCCTCGCGACCTCATTAATGCGAAGCCGGTGACTGCTGCGGTTCGCGAGTTCTTTGGATCGAGCCAACTGTCGCAGTTCATGGATCAGACAAATCCACTTTCGGAAATCACCCACAAGCGCCGTTTGTCGGCACTGGGACCGGGCGGCTTGTCACGTGAGCGAGCAGGATTCGAAGTACGCGACGTTCACCCGACGCACTACGGACGCATTTGTCCGATTGAAACGCCTGAAGGTCCAAACATCGGATTGATTTCGAGTTTGTCGTGTTTCGCTCGTATCAATGAGTTTGGTTTCATTGAGGCGCCGTATCGAAAAGTCTCAGATGGACGGGTCGTTGAGTACGTTCGCATTGTCAATGGCGGCGACACCAAGTTGAAGCCAGGCGATCACCTTCCTGACGAAGAGGTCGAGAAGGCAAACAAGAAACTTGGCGCCGATGCTCGCAAGGCTCAATCTGAGCCCTGGCCGTTCTATCTAACTGCCTGGGAAGAAGACAAGCACGTGGTTGGTCAGGCCAACATCGAACTTGATGACGACGGCAACATCGTGAACGAACGCAATGCTGCGCGAAAGGCCGGCGAGTTTATTCTCGCGCTCCGCAAAGACATTGAATACGTTGACGTGTCGCCCAAGCAGCTGGTTTCCGTGGCGGCATCGCTGATCCCGTTTCTTGAGAACGACGACGCAAACCGAGCCCTGATGGGTTCGAACATGCAACGCCAGTCAGTACCTTTGCTGCGCGCAGAAGCTCCCTACATTGGTACTGGTATGGAGAAGGTGACTGCTCGTGACTCGGGTGCGGTAGTGGCCGCGAAACGCGACGGCGTAGTCGACTATGTCGATTCGGAGCGCATCATCGTCAAGGCTGATCATAACGTCGACGGAACAATCTCTCGCGAAGTGACCGCTGACATTTACACGTTGATTAAATTCAAACGTTCGAACCAGAACACGTGTATCAATCAGCGTCCGATCGTTCACGTTGGTGAGCGCGTAGAGAAAGGGCAAGTGATTGCGGACGGTCCATGTACGGATCGTGGTGAGCTTGCTCTTGGTCGTAACGTTCTGGTCGCCTTTATGCCATGGCGCGGTTACAACTTCGAAGACGCGATTCTCGTCTCCGAGCGTCTCGTGAAAGAGGACTATTACACCTCGATTCACATTGAGGAGCTCGAGATCGAAGCACGTGATACGAAGTTGGGACCTGAAGAAATTACCCGCGACATTCCCAACGTCGGTGAGAACATGCTTCGCGATCTCGACGACAGTGGAATCATTCGCATCGGTGCTCAAGTGAAGCCAGGTTCGATTCTGGTCGGCAAGGTTACGCCGAAGGGCGAAACCCAGTTGACCGTCTTCGGCGAGAAGGCCGGCGACGTGAAAGACGCTTCGCTGGTAAGCCCGCCGGGAATCGACGGTACCGTGGTCGACGTTCAGGTCTTCACTCGTAAGGGTCAGGAAAAGGACTCTCGATCGCTCGCTATCGAACAGGAAGAAGAAGATCGTCTCCGGCGCGACCTGGAAGACGAAATTCGTATTCTTCGTGAGCAACGCGACGAGCGAATTTACGAGTTGCTGGAAGGTAGAAAGCTATCCGTCGATCTAACTTCCAATCGCGAAATTCTGATACCGAAGAACGAAACAATTACCCGCGAGATGCTTAAGGCCGTTGAGCCGAAAGCTCTGCGCAAAGTTCAGTTAGCTTCGACCCGTCTTGATATCGGAGTTGAAATCAAGGAGTACGAAGACCGCACTGAACGGCAGATCAAGATCCTTTCCGATATTTACGAGGAGAAGATCGCCAAGCTGCGTCAGGGTGATGAACTCAGTCCGGGCGTTATCAAAATGGTCAAAGTCTTTATCGCCATGAAGCGCAAGCTTTCAGTCGGCGACAAGATGGCCGGACGTCACGGTAACAAGGGTGTTATCGCGCGCATCCTTCCTGAGGAAGACATGCCGTACCTGCCTGACGGAACCCCTGTGGAGATTGTTCTTAATCCACTCGGCGTACCTTCTCGCATGAACGTTGGTCAGATTCTCGAGACGCATCTCGGCTGGGCCGCGCGAGTACTCGGATTTCACTTCGCGACACCGGTATTCGATGGTGCGACTGAGAAAGAGATCAAGGAGAAGCTGCAGGAGTCAGGAGCGCGTGCGCGTGAGCTTGGTCTACCTGAGATTGTTAACGAGTCGGGCAAAGCAATTCTGTACGACGGATTGAGTGGTGACCCGTTCGAACAGAAGGTGACCGTTGGATACATCTACATGTTGAAACTGTCTCACCTGGTCGACGACAAGATCCACGCACGATCGATTGGACCTTACAGCTTGATCACACAGCAGCCGCTGGGTGGTAAGGCACAGTTTGGTGGTCAGCGATTTGGAGAAATGGAAGTTTGGGCGCTGGAAGCTTATGGCGCCGCTCACATTCTCCAGGAGTTATTGACTGCGAAATCAGACGACGTTGCCGGGCGATCTAAGATTTATGAAGCAATCGTCAAAGGCGAAGCGGATTTTGACCCGGGTCTACCCGAGTCGTTCAACGTGCTCGTCCGCGAGTTGCAGTCGCTGTGTCTCGACGTTGAGTTGATTAACAAGAAGGTAGCCGGCGATGGCGCAGGCTTAGAAGATGGCGTAGGTGAAGCCATCGTGACCAGCGCGGTCGAAGCGTAAAGTCATTGCCGATTGCCGATTTCCAATTGCCAATTGGATGTCGGCGTCGGCGAGGCTTGGTTATGTTTCGGTACTAACAGTGGAATAGTCGAAATCCAATTGGCAATTGGAAATCGGCAATCGGCAATGGAGAAAACCAAGTGTTTCGATTTCAACAAGAAAAGACGCAACTAGCTCCCGATTTTGAAGCTATCCGTATCTCACTTGCGTCACCGGAAAAAATCCGGCAGTGGTCGCATGGTGAGGTGACCAAGCCCGAAACAATCAACTACCGCACGTTCAAACCCGAACGCGACGGACTTTTCTGCGCCCGAATTTTTGGACCAGTAGCGGATTGGGAGTGCCTCTGCGGTAAGTACAAACGCATGAAGCACCGTGGCGTGATTTGCGACAAGTGCGGCGTTGAAGTTACTCAGGCGAAAGTTCGTCGCGAGCGACTTGGCCATATCGACCTCGCGAGTCCCTGTTCACACGTGTGGTTCTTTAAGGGACTTCCGAGTCGCATCGGACACCTTCTCGATATACCGCTGCGCGAGTTGGAAAAAGTTCTCTACTTCGAATCCTACATCGTTATCGACCCGGGTGACGTTCCAGGTTTGAAAGAACGCGAGCTCGTTACAGACGAGCGTTATCGTGAACTCGTTCGCGATTACCCCGCCCAGTTCGTTGCCAAGATGGGCGCTGAAGCGATCAAAGAGCTTTTGTCGATGGTCCAGATAGAAGAGCTTGCAACCGATCTGCGCAAGCGGATGCGTGAAGAGACTTCGCAGCAGAAGAAGTTGAAATATTCCAAGCGCCTCAAGGTTGCCACGAGTTTTCTAAAGTCAGGCAATCGACCCGAATGGATGATTCTTGATGTAATCCCGGTCATTCCACCCGAGCTGCGACCACTTGTGCCATTAGATGGCGGCCGCTTCGCAACGTCTGACTTGAACGACTTGTATCGTCGCGTTATCAATCGCAACAACCGTCTCAAGAAGCTGATGGAATTGCGAGCTCCTGAAGTTATCGTGCGTAACGAAAAGCGCATGCTTCAGGAAGCTGTCGA
>QHXL01000254.1 GCA_003222935.1 Acidobacteriota bacterium | reverse complement strand
ATGAAAAACCGGAAACTTGTCGTCGCCCTTTTCTTACTCTGTCTACTTTCTATCTGCATCCTCGATGTAAGCGCGCAAACCAAGTCTCGTCGAACTCGAAGGCGAACTCCTAAGGTCGCAGTTTCTAAAGTGGCGCCGGCGGGAGTTACCACACCTTCGGGGCTGACTTATCTGATCACAAAGAAGGGAACTGGTCGTCAACCTAAGACAGGTGAGACGGTCGTCATTCATTACACCGGCACGTTGACCAACGGCGTGAAGTTCGACAGTTCTCGTGACCGCGAGCAGGTTTTTGCTTTCAAACTTGGCGTCGGTCAGGTGATCAAAGGATGGGATGAGGGTGTAGCGAAACTGCGCGTGGAGAGGCGCAGGCGACGCTATCCCTCCTGATTCGACGTTGATCTTTATCGTAGAGGTCGTCGACGTTAAAGCGAGGTCGATGGTGGATATTCTGTCAACCACCCTCAAAGAAAAAGGCATCGAAGCTATGGTTTCTGAGTTCCACAGCCTCAAGAGTGCCCCTGATCCGGATCTTTATGTTGGAGAATCGGACATCAACGGATTCGGCTATACACTCTTAAGAAGGAGAATGGTGAACGAGGGGCTTGCGGTGTTGAAGCTTAACGTTGAAGCGTATCCGCAGTCAGCAAACGTCTACGACAGCCTTGCCGAGGCGTACCTGTTGAGCGGCGACAAAGAGAAGGCGATTGAGAATTATCGAAAGGCACTCGCCATAGATCCAACGATGGAAAGCGCGAAGCAGGCGTTGAAGCAGTTAACGGGGCAGTGACGGAGGTACGCGCCAAAGTATGCTGAAGATTGTTCAAACAGGCGACCCGGTGTTGAGAGAGGTTGGGCGTACGCTGTCCGTCGATGAGATCAGAAGTGACGCGATTGGGCGCCTGATTGATGAGATGCGCGAAACGATGCGTGAAGCACCCGGCGTCGGGCTGGCCGCACCGCAAATTGGTGAGTCGATCCAACTCGCAGTGATAGAAGATCGTATCGACTACACAAAGGACGTTTCAGCGGAAGTGCTGGAAGCACGGCGACGATCGCCAGTAGATTTCCACGTGATTATTAATCCGAAGATATCCATTGTCGGGGATGCCGCCGTCGACTTTTTTGAAGGGTGTTTGAGCGTTGAAGGTTTTGTCGCGCTGGTGCGTCGCGCCACGAATGTACGAGTCGAATGTTTGAACGAGCGAGCAGAGCCCGTCATCATAAATGCGCAGGGTTGGTACGCACGCATCTTGCAGCACGAGATCGATCATCTGAACGGAACGCTTTACATCGACCGCATGCAAACGCGTTCGTTCAGTACCGTTGAGAATATCTAACCCTCAACCAACCAGTTCCACCATCAGCAACTTTCAATTTGAGCAAGTCACCGCACGAATGCCCGACTCGATCGGGCTTTTTGGTGTAGCTGCCCCGTGTGTGAACCGCTAATCACTGGTTCGATTTTTCCCTTAACGAGTTCACGGAATATCGGATGTGATAAATTGTCCGCGATCGAAATTCAATTCTCTCGGAGCTTGTAATAAGCAAAGTATGGATAAGAAACTGCGAAGAGCCACAAAAATAATGGTGGTGCGACACGCCGAGAAGCCTGACAAAGATTTTGTACCTTACGGTGTGACGCGAAAGGGTGTGCGTGATAAAGAGTCGCTACAGATTCGCGGGTGGCAAAGAGCGGGTGCGTTAATCGGCCTGTTTGCCCCTCCAAGTGGGCATATGAATGCGTCACTGGCTAAGCCCCAGTTTCTCTACGCCTCCAAACCGCTCAGACGACGTGGCAGCAGACGTCCAATACAAACGCTGGTACCTTTGGAAGAGAAACTAGGAATCGAAATTAACTCTGAGTTTCCCAGGTCCGACTTTGAACTGTTGTTAGAGGAAGTCTATTTGTGCAGAGGGGTGGTGTTGATCTGTTGGCAGAGAGAATACATACCCGACATTGCATTTAAGATTCTGGGCGGCGAAAAAAATGTTCCGGCAGTTTGGCCGGAGGATCGTTACGATATGGTCTGGGTATTTGATCTCGATCCCTCATCTGGTGACTATCGCTTCAAGCAAGTCCCGCAAAAACTATTGGGAGGCGACCTGGGAACGCCGATAAAGTAGCGAGCGTTAACATTTTAAGGAAGAAGCGGTGTTTACGGAAGGGGCGGCCACGGAGTGCCGCCCCGACAAATGGGGTTAAGGAGATAGCGTGAACAACTTCGCGCCGTGACGAGGAACGGTCGTTTGTAATTCAAGTTGGATCACGCTGAGATCTTCGTTCTGCCATAAATCTCTGACACGACAACTTCCTTTTAATCCGATCTCCGCGAGTGAAACCTTGACTGGCGCCGGATCAGGGTCATCGCCGATATTAAAGACGGCGAGATACTTGTCACGGCCACGCCCAGCGTCAGCGGTCCAGGCGACGATATTCCCGCGTACAAACAACTCGCGGTTGTTCTTACTATGCTGATCGACTTCCAGGACTTCTCTGTTTGTTAACAACGAAAGCGTGAAGGCATCGTTACTCGGCAGGTCGCCGCCAAACATCAGTGGGGAACGAAAAATGGACCACAGGGTCATCAGCGTTACTTGCTCTTCTCTCGTAAACCGCGTTTGCCTATCATCACCGCGTTCGGCGCGAATGCCGATGCGTCCCAGGGCAAGCATATCGGCATCGGGATAGGAATTCGTTCCTTCGCGGCCCGCCCATCTCCGTGTGTATTCGAATTGTTTTTTCAGATCCTGCCAGCGGTCCCAGAAGTCATCTGATATTCGCCACAACTGTGAATGCGTCTTTAGAAACTCCGCTTGGTCGATACTCGCTGGACCCGGTGATAGGCTCAAAACCATAGGTCGCCCGCTGTTAGTAATTGCGCGACTTAGAGCGGCGATCTCTGCGAGTCGGCTTGCGTCAGCGGGCTTCCCGTTGAACGCGGCCATGTCGTCGGCTTTGATGTAGTCAACACCCCACGCCGCATACATTTTCACGATCGAGTTGTAGTAAGCCTGTCCGCCTGGTGTGTCAGCACGGACACTATACATGTCTGTATTCCAGGGGCAGATATTCTGTTCATCGGCGATATCTTTAGCACGCAAGCTGCTACCGAAGACGGGCAGATTAGTGCGCACTGCTTGTCGGGGAATTCCACGCATGATGTGAATGCCAAACTTCAAACCTTTGCTGTGCACGTAGTCTGCTAACGGCTTGAACCCTCGACCATTCGCTGATGAAGGGAAGCGATTCGGCGCTGGTAGCAACCTTCCATACCCGTCGGTAATCAACTCTGCGTTCGCTCGATAGCCATGTTTCTGCGCATTAGGTTCATACCACTGAATGTCGACGACGATGTATTTCCAGCCGAAAGAAGCGAGGTGGCGTGACATGTAATCAGCATTCGCTTTGACCTCTGCTTCGGTGACAGTTGGTCCATATGCGTCCCAACTGTTCCAACCCATTGGAGGAGTAGGCGCGACTCGAGATTGTCCATGGGTGACTGAGATAAGGAGGCACAGGAGTGCGATTGACTGGCTAAGGTTTCTCATAGGGTTGGTAGTTTCTCTCTACCTCCCCAAGATCGCAAAAGGTGTTGGGATTGCGACGCAAAATGTTAGGAGCCCGCGAAGTGGGCGATAGCGAACCACGTTTTAGATTCACGCGGGTTTGCTGTCGCCCGCTTCGCGGGCTCACCGGTTATTTTGATGAGACCTGGGGTTTGCTCGCAGAGCCTCGCTGCACCCCAGGCTTTATGCTCACACCCGCTTCGCGGGTTAGATCAACAAGAGGTCTTGCGGGTTAGATCCACTGGAGACGTTCCTACAAATGTCGGCGCCTACTCGACAGCAACAGGCCGCCCACTCCACTCACCAATAGAATCATCGAGGCCGGTTCTGGTACGACTTGAGTCCCACCCGGTGTCACTGTAATTAAGAATGTACGCGTGACGTCGAGATTTCTAGTTGCATCCATAATTGTCAGGGTGCCGACATAGTTGCCTGGTGCTAATGCAGCGTCGGCAAACACATCAAAGAAGTTGGTCGGTCCGAACGTTTCCAGTGCATTCAAGACTGCCGGCGAGCCGAATAAACCAGTGTCGTCATAAGTGAGCAAAGGATCACTCAGGTTGATGTTCCACGAACTGATGTTGAATGCTGGAACACCCTGGTTTTCCAAAGTGCCGATGACGCCAACACTACTCCCTGCTTGAACGACCACGCTTGTTGGAAGCGTTAAGATCACCGGATCGGCCCGGGCGATGGTTGAGAGAGTTGCCAGCAAGATCAAAGCGCACGTGCTCAGTAACAGCTGTTTTGTTTTCATTTAGTTTAAGGCGTCCTTTCCAATGTTCTATCACCAGGCTCTCACGGGCTATCACGGGATGGTGACGCGTTTGGTATTGCTGAAAGAACCTCCGGTGTAAGTACCACCCACGACAAGGGTAGAGTTAGCCCCCGGACTTGAATTTGTGAAGATAACAACTGCGTTTGCGGTCGCTCCTGGCGCCAGGCTCCCCAGGTTCTGCGGCAACGGCGTTCCGATAGTGGTTCCGAGTCGGGCGGTGCTCAACGAAACGTTGTTGGCAGTGACTGCACCTAAGTTCTGCACCTGGATTGCAGCCTGCACGGTGGTCGGATTGGGTCGAGTCAGTGTCGACGTGACCACGAGATTCACCGAACCGCACGGCGTCGTGCACATAAACACCAAAGGAGTGATGGTCAGACTCCAGCCACCGGCAATACTTCCCAGGTCGCCGCTGGCATCGTCGACGGCGTAGAGGCTCCAGGTACCGTTTGGATCTCCGCCGGCTGCGCCAGTAAAGGCGGATGTCAGGGTTTCGGTACCTCCGGTTTGTGGCGTGAGATATGGACCAGCCGGCGCCGTCGCCGCAAAAGCATCCTGCACAGTGAGGTAATTACCCGGTCTAAAGGATCCTGACGTCAGTGCTGCGCTGTCAGGAATATTGGTTGAGGCAGCATCGTCCAGTGTGATCGTGACGTTCGACACAGCGTTCAGTCCGCCTGTGTCAGACATGATGATCATCTTCCTTCCACTTGGTGACACCAGGAGGAGATCCACGTCATCCGGGAAGGTGTGTGTAAGGTTTGAAAGCGTGACGGTCACTTTACTTATCGTGGTTGAAAGGCCACTGACAAGAATATTGGACGGGTAGGGTGTTGCGACGCCCACACTTGGAAATGAAATAGGCGACAGGTTTGTAAAGGTTACCGGGCCA
>QHXL01000253.1 GCA_003222935.1 Acidobacteriota bacterium | reverse complement strand
GATCTTCAATTCGGCACTTGGTCAAGCACTAACTGAATACTGGCTGCGAGTAGCGACGAAGTACAACTTCGCGATTGACCAGGTAAGTGTAGTTCCCGATCACATTCATCTGCTGGTGAGAATTGTGCCGAGTATGAGTATTGAAGAGTGTGCGCTGTTGCTGATGAACAACGGGCAACACTTTGTAGGCAAGTACTATCCGCAGTTCTTGATTGAAGCTGGAATTGATCAACTGTGGCAGGCAAGTGCTTATGCGGGAACGTGCGGCGAGTACTCAACGGGGTTGATTCAGAAATGGTTGAGCTCGCCTGAATAGTGCGGTGGGATTTCGAGGTCGGAGTCGCCCGTTTGGGTTTTGTAGAAAGGATCTGAACGAACCACCAACTACCGTTGGTGGGATTTGGACGCTCCCTGGTAGGCGCTCCTTGTAGAAAGGATCTGAATGGACCACCAACTGCCGTTGGTGGGATTTGCGAAG
>QHXL01000252.1:8030-9164 GCA_003222935.1 Acidobacteriota bacterium | reverse complement strand
GAACCACCAACTGCCGTTGGTGGGATTTGGACGCTCCCTGGTAGGCGCTCCTTGTAGAGAGGATCTGAACGAACCACCAACTGCCGTTGGTGGGAGTTAGTGCGCGGAGTCGCCGTTGGGCTTGTAGAGAGGATCTGAACGAACCACTAACTGCCGTTGGGGGGATTTAGGAACCAAGAGCTCAAGAAGGTTCTCTTTATAGAAATGATCTGAACTAAAACAGGTTGGGAAGGAGTCAAGCGCGACCCTGCCAAAGTTCAAGGAAGCAGTTTCGAACTTCAGCGTGGGTAACGCTGCGCTTGTCTCCTTCTCAACCTGTTCTGATCCAGAGTTTGATTGGGCTGGTAGGAATTTACTCGAGAGCGGTAGGGGAAGGGACACTACCGCTCTCGATACGAAAGCCGAAATCAGATATGAGCGTGATAACTGGTGGGAGCAATTTGATAACGTTTGATCTTAGCGTTGAGTGTCGTGAGTTTAAGACCTAACAATTTGGCCGCACGGGTTTGGCTGCCGGCGGTGCGTCCAAGGGCGGTACGAATCAAGTTCACTTCGAATTGACGGACCTCTTCGTCCAGCCTGGCGCCGTTCTTTAGCGCAACGGGAACTGTCATCGTGAGTGATTCAACTTCCTGCAAAAGTTGCAGCACGGTTTCCCTGAGGATATTAAGTCTATCGTCCACATTGCTGCCCTCGACCGACTGATCGGCTAACTGTTCATGGCTTATCGCCATCTCGGAGATCATCTGACTACTCATGACCCACCTCCTGTATTGCTTGTTCTTTTACCTAACTGGTCCATAAAGTTTTGGGGAGCCAATCAGCCATCACCGTCGTCTGTTTCTCAAGGGAGTTTTCAAACAAGTGACTGGGCCGAGATGATAATCGCAGTAACTATCCCGCCCGGTAACTATCTGTGTGACAGAACGGCTAATAATTGTGATGGAGCGGCCAGTCCCGTTGACAAAAGCCAGAATCACAATGCGTTGCCCACCGCTTCCTGAAGATTTGAGCGGTAGTTTCGGCTCAAAGTGAGCTGTTTGCCGTTTTCCAGGATGATCCTGTACTCACCATGGAACCAGGGTTGTAGTTCCTTGATCTTGTCGATCTTAACGATCGCCGAACGATGAATTC
>QHXL01000252.1:0-8020 GCA_003222935.1 Acidobacteriota bacterium | reverse complement strand
AGAAACTGTTTCGGGTCGAGCTGCTCTTCGAGGCCACTGATGGTTTCGCGTAAGAGATAATGTTTGCCCTTGTCGTGAACCCTGACATAGTTTCCTTCAGCCTCAATGCAGTGAATATCACCGACATCAAGGAAGAAAACTCGTCCGCCAGTCTTCACTACCAGGCGTTCGAGGTAGCGCGGTCCCGCTTTTAGCTCTTCAAGGAGTTCGAGGATGTGTCGATCGCGTTCACCCGTACGGTCAAGTTTGATCTGTGCCTTTGCTCTCTGCCACGCCGTATCAAAGCGCTCCTGATCGAATGGCTTAAGCAGGTAATCAAATGCGTGCACTTCAAATGCGCGAACGGCGTACTGATCGTAAGCCGTCGCAAAAATGACGTACGGCGCCTTCTGCGGGTCTAACGATTCCAGTACTTCGAAGCCACCAAGCTCCGGCATTTGAATGTCGAGAAAGATCAGATCAGGCGACAACGACTCGATCGCTTCAACGGCTTCGCGGCCATTGGCGCACTCCCCTACTACCTCGACATCCGAATCGCGTTCAAGCATTTCGCGAATCATGTCGCGGGCTAAGGGTTCGTCATCGATGACCAACGCTCGAATGCGTGTTGCGTCCGTCACCAGGCCTCCCGTGTGCTTTGACTCAGTTCAAAACTGCGCTGCGTACAATGAGGGCACGCTTAAAACATGAACACCGCCACTGAAGAACTTGTGACGGATTCTCTCGTTCGTCGTAGCGTTTACGAAAAACGAGAACTCGATGTTTCGACGAATCGCTGAAGAAATTATTAACACTCGACGAGAAATTGAACTTCCGTTTGAGTTCTCGTATGCGGGTAGCACAGACTTCAGTCTGTGTCGTCTCAACTTCATGTATATGGAGATTTAAAGGGCACAGACCGAAATTGGCGTCTTGTGAACTTCATGCAGCTGGAGAGCTAAGGGGCAAGAGTGAACTCTGCATATTGTGAACTTCATGTATGTGGAGATTTTAGGGGCACAGACTGAAATCGGCGTCTTGTGAACTTCATGCAGCTGGAGAGCTAAGGGGCAAGAGTGAACTCTGCATATTGTGAACTTCATGTATATGGAGATTTAAAGGGCACAGACCGAAATCGGCGTCTTGTGAACTTCATGCAGCTGGAGAGCTAAGAGGCAAGAGTGAACTCTGCATATTGTGAACTTCATGTATGTGGAGATTTAAGGGGCACAGACTGAAGTCTGTGCTACTCGCTTACCGTAATACTACTTACTTGCGAGGGACTTCAAAGATGACCGTGAGGCCTCCTGATGCTCGATTCTGTAACTCGAACATTGTGTCAGTGCCATAAAGATTAGTCAGACGAGCTTGCGTGTTCGCCAGTCCAACTCCCTTCGAACCACGAGACTTCTGGTCGCTACCTAAGCCCGGCCCGTTGTCTTTTACCTCGATACGGACGGACCCATTTCTGGCAAAAGCCGTAATCTCAACCAGTCCCGAATTGCTCCTCGCCACCGCATGACGCATCGCGTTCTCAACGATGGGTTGCAGAATCAAATTAGGCACATGAACATTAAGCACTTCAGGATCAACTTCGATTGTCGTGGTCAACCTATCCTGAAAACGGACTCGCTCGATCTCCAGATAACCGTTCAAAAATTCGAGCTCCTGGCGAAGGGTAACTTCCATGGTACCTGCGTTTTCCAACGTCAACCTCAGGAAATCACCGAGACGGGTAATCATTCTTCGCGCCGCTTCCGAGTCTTTGCTGAGCAGTGCTGAGATTGAATGAAGCGTGTTGAAAAGAAAGTGTGGATGCACCTGCATCTTGAGTGCTTCAAGCTGCGATTGCGCGAGTTGGGTTCGCAGTCGCGACGCCCTCAGTTCGCCCTCCCGGTAAATGTGGTAGTAGTTCAAGGCGTGGCTCGACAGGAAGATGAACCAATAAACAAGCAGCCAGCGATCGAGGTTTGGATACAGATAATCGAACGTCCAATACGGTGTGATGTTCTGAGGCCGGTTCACGATGAGCATGTAGATCACAAAGTGAACGACGATTAGAAAAGTACTAATAACGATACTTATGCCGATATGAACTATGAGCTTGCGCTGCCAGTTGTGGCGGTCGATTCGATGGGTTCGGGCGAGCCAGAGGATAAGCGGAGTGACAAGTGCCCAGAGATAGCAAGCGGTTGCTTGAACCAGGAAGGCCTTCACATAAGGAATCGGCTGGTTGCCGGAGTAGTACATCATGTAGACCTGGGTACTAAAAAAGAGCGCAACGATCGTCCACAGTCCCCAGATCAAACCCAGCCGCGTGCGACGCTTCTTGAGTAGCTGGCCAAACCGAGATTCTTCATCCCTGAATTCGTCGAGTTCGTTATTCATTTGAGTGTGTGGTTCTCCACGCCCTTTATCTGATTAAAGAACACCAGCAGGAATGAGTTTGTGACCAAAAGGACTCAGGAAGGTATGAAACGGAACCGCCCAGCCGAGGACGCCTCCCTAGCACAGTGCAGGTTGGGAAGGGGGCAAGCGGAGCCAAAGACGCCTCTCCAGAGTGATCCAGAGCGCGCCCCCGCTGCGGCTCGATCAAGCTTCTAGTTGGAGCTCAAGCGGGGGCGCACTACGGTCCACTAATCAGAAGTACTTCCTGCTCCGTTTGCCCCCTTCCCAACTGCACTAATCAAGATAGGCATTTAAGGCTTAAATTGCCCCTTCCCAGTTTGCTCTATTTTGCAGGCGCGTCACTGAAGGTTAAGGCAACTTCAAGGTTTCCTTCTTGGCTGAGGCTGTTCTGCACACTAAGTGAGGCATTAGTACCATCGTCGGGCAGCACCCACTCGGTCTTGTTCTTCTTCACCATGTGACCTAACTCGTGCAGCAGCACGACCACTCGCGTTTCCCGCGTGTTGGGTAGAAATTCGTACACCACCGAATTGTGATTGTTGGTTCTATAGAAAGAACCACTGAGGTTTACTTCAACTCGCTCAAATGAACGGAACATGAAACCGGTTGCGTTGCTCTGCATGGTTGTTATTTGACCGCTCATTCGAATGGCGATCCGCTTATCGAGATACCGGGGTTTCACCTGGCGAACGAGTTCATTCAGTGCGCTGATCGCGAGTGGGCCTCCGAATAGGCTGCTACATTGATTGTCAGACTTCAGGATCGTGTAGACATCGAGGTAAGCAAGTTCAATCAATCCAAACTTCCCCGGATTCCTGGATGACAACGAAATCGGATCCGGAACAAAGCCGGGCGGAACCGAGTGCGTCGAGGTTTTTGCTTCTTCGGCGGGAGGAGACGCCACCATCGTTGCATTTCTATCGTGGTTATAAAGATCGTTCTCACGATCGATTGAGTTTAGTAGGACTGACTGAGCTGAAGATTTGAGCGTCGAGATTTGTGTCAGTAACAAAATCAGACATGCAACATGTAGACGGTTCCTTTTGGACACGATTGCACCTCCACTGTTTCGTTCGAAGGACTGCCTTCTTCGTTCAAACAAGCAGGAGCAACGTTGCGGGAGATTACGCGGCCATCGCCGTTTGCGATTGGCCTTTGTGATAGACGGGTGGGTTTATGTGATGGAGCGGCTTCGAGACTTCTTGAAGTGTCGTGAGAAGAAAATTGATCTACGTGGAGCTTGTTGATGGACCAAGCACACGCGTTGCGGCGTTATACATTAACTCGGATGAAACGGACGTTTGAGTCCAGATTTTGAATTGTTGACGCGCCTGGGCAACGAGCATTTCCAGCCCGCCAAGAGTTTCACAACCCGCGTTTCGAGCCTCGCGTAAAAGTAAAGTTTCGGTCGGGTTGTAGACGAGATCATAAACCAGTCGACTGCCTCGCAGTTGTTCACTCGTTGCCGGCGTCTCATTAACATGCTCACCAGAGCTGCCTAACGGCGTTGTGTTTATGACGACATCCATGCCCGCAAAGTTTGCGTTCAACGACGCCTCATACAAAATACTGAACCGTTCGGCGAGAATTCGTCCTTTCGATTCATCACGCGCGTAAAGCGTCACCTCTGCTTTCTGTTCGCGAAGCGCATAGACAGCAGCATTCGCCGCTCCGCCTGCGCCTATTATGGCGACTCGCGCACCGTCGAGTGCGCCTACGCGTTTGAGTAGCGGTTCAACCAAACCTTCGCAGTCGGTGTTGTATCCAAGTAACTGTTCATTTTCCAAAACGATGGTGTTAACTGCTCCTATCTCCTTCGCCCGCGGATCGATCCAGTCGAGGTAGTTCATCACTTCTACTTTGTGTGGAGCGGTGACGCTAAGACCTCGTAGATTCCAATTCAATTCTCTTGTTCGAGGATGAACCATTCGCCGGAAGAACTGTTCGACATTTCGGACCTCTAAGGCCAGGTAGACGCCGTTTATATTTACAGACTGAAATGCCGCGTTGTGCATGTGGGGCGATACGGAATGCATCACCGGCTTCCCTACTAATCCGGTAATCATTGACTCCGTATCGATCTCATGAATTCGATAGACCGACTTCAGGTCCTCGGTTGTTAGCTGTCCAGGCGCCGTTCCGGTTTCAGGTTTCAAAGCACCGTACGTAAGAAATGATCCGAAGGATGGACCAAGCACTCGGGTAGTAACTCCAGCGTCACCCATTGCGATAGCTATCAGTTCCCTGTCTTCGCGCCGTGCACGTTCGTTCAACTTAAAGACTTCAATACAGTCGACGACGTCCGTGGCGGTAACTGCAATCTTCAGAATGCGGGCTGGAGTAAAGGCTAACTCTTCGTAGATGCGCTCGAGATTTGGTACAGGTCCTTTGAAGTCGTGATGTGAACAAATAACACGGGACCAGTCAGGCTGGTTTTCTGCATCGAGATTGACGAGTTTCTTGACGAGATCAAGTTCGAGATCGAAGAACGCAGCGTCGCTCTTGAAGTTTTCCTGCCAGAACGACATTCGCTCTTGAATTGTGAGCGAACGATAACCACCTTGTTCCTCAGGACGGTACGTAAGGATTACCGGTTTCTGAATGGCGCGGACCAGGTCGTTGATCTTTGTATTGGAGAGTTCGTCTTCGTCAAGTCCGTCAAGACGGAACTCAACGATATCCGCTACACCCCTAGCAGAATTCGCTGCAGCGGTAAGTGCACTGAATGATCTCTCGTTCAGTGGTACGCAAACACGAATCTCGTGATCAGAGGTCATCGAATATGCTCGTTCTTCTCTGTGCTTGCTCTGGATCTCTGTGTCTCTGTGGTGAAACTGGCGTCGACTTCTTGGCACCACAGAGTCACAGAGACACAGAGCAGCACAGAGAAAAAGCGATGCGAGAGCAACACGCACGCATCGCTTACGGAATCGGTGAAGTTCACTTATTTCTGTTCGGCTTCGAAGTGACGTGTCCGCGCTTCCACGCCCAGGTGCCTGGTTGTGCCTTCAGTGACACTCGGAGCTGGCGCCATCAGTTCACCTGTGTGCCGTGCCGTAAGGTCTCGTTGCAAAGGTGAACCAGTGCGATTTGCAAACATCTTTGCAGCGGGAGGTTTAGCAAACACTTCTCGCCTATCCTGCTCTCTAAGTCGCATGTATTGCGCGATACCCGTCCCCATTAGTGAGAACGCCGGCAACAACATCCAGAACCACCAGCCCGCTCCAATCGTTCTCGACAGCGCAATCGAGACGATCAGAAACGCAATCCCCATAAAGATATTCTTAAACGCCTGATCTAGCGTGAGGACGCGCCCTCGTCGAGTTCGACACAGCCCCTGGTCCTCATCGACTTCCGGTTGTTGTTGCATCTGGCCACTTAATGCCTGTGGGATGAGGCTGATGTTAGCGCCGCATGACCGGCAAAAACTCGCGCCCTCCAGATTCTGTGTTGCACATTTCGGACAGAACATCTTAGTTGTCCCTTCTAAGCATCGACTCGGCCTGCGCTCGCTGACGCCTCGCTTCGTAAAGTATTACACCCGCAGCGACTGAAACGTTCAGCGACTCCAGATTACCAACGACAGGTATACGTACCAGAGTGTCGCAAGTTTCGCGTACTAGCCGATGAAGTCCTTGACCTTCGTTCCCTAGTATCAGCGCCGAGGGCTGCGTCCAGTCCCACTCGGTGTAGGTTTGTTTTGCCTCACCCGCAGCGCCAACGACCCAAATGTTACGTTCTTTCAACTGCTCTATCAATCGAACCAGGTTAATCACGCGGGCCACGGGGACGTATTCGAGAGCTCCTGCCGCAACCTTTGCCACAACGTCAGTCAAACTAGCCGCCCTTCGCTCCGGAAGAAACACGCCCTGAACCCCCGAACACTCCGCTGTCCTCAAAATTGACCCGACATTCCGAGGATCCTCGATGCCATCTAATCCGAGCACCAATGGAGGATTCGCAGTGCCTATCCTATCTGCCAAACTCTCGAGTAACTCATCCGGGTCTGCATAACGAGCGGCGGCGATCCTGGCAACTACGCCCTGGTGACGTGCGTCGCCGAGACTGCGATCGAGGTCCAATCGGGGAACTCGATGGACCGGAATTCGTTTTTGACGGGCGAGTTCCAGTAACTGCTTGATACGGTCGGGACGAGCGCTGTCGAGAATTGTTATCGAGTCGACGGTGCGTTTACCTGCACGCACGGCTTCAAGCACAGCATTCACTCCATAGACAGTATTCTTCTCGTCGTCCCTATCGGTACTCTCATTCGTTCGACTCTTGCTATGAGGCATCTGGTTTAGCTCAACGGATTCAGAATGAAATAACGTCGCAGCCTTGAATAGCGCGTGAACTGCGATTCATTGCTGTTGACTGTTGTGGCGCCCAGACTGTACTTGCCCGGTCGTTCGCGACGCCAACCACGAGATTGAGTTTCCTGTTCAATGGGCCAAACCGGCTCGAGCACATTTCTCAGAAGATTGTACGACTCATCAACCTGTATGTTCATGGACCTTGCAATGATCAAGTCACGCAGGGTTTTCAGGTTTTGCATCGAAACAAGTGTTTTATCGTCACCCAAACATGAGAAGTCAAAACTGCTGGCGCCAATACGAAATGTTTGTTCCGCTGACGAAGCGTGGAGATCGATGATAGTTTCGTCGTTAAAGAACTGACTCGTATCGAGCAGTTCCTTCTCCGAACGCTTCGACATTCGTTCGACGACCTCAACCTTCTGAAGTGTCAGTCGACCGGAGACAACCAGGATCAAATCACTCCAATTCACGAGGCAAAAATCTTTGCCACCTGATAAATGTATCCATAGCTGGTGCTCATCCCAATGCAATGAACGCGCGCGCACAGCAGACGCTTCGTCTGTTCCGAGTGTTTCATCGGATAGGGTTACGGTGTTGAGCCCCAGTTCCGCCAATCGCTCAACGACGAGATCTGCTTCGTCTCGGCTGGCGGTTCGGGCCAATGGCAAAGGGATTTCGGCAGCCAGGATTCGCTGACAACTCTCATCAGTCAATTTCAACAGGTCGGCTATTTTCTTCAGAAGATCATTGGTTTGCGGTGGCTGGCTGTGACAAAGTGCTATCGTGTTAAACCCGGGTTCATGCTTGTCGGGTTGTTTTAAAGTGGGCTTACGAAGTCGAGCTGTTGATTCGGTAACAGGTAAGGCGGCACACTCGTCGCAACGAATCATTTGATCTGCACTAAAGCCGGCTGGCTCACTCGGCGCTAATGGGCCATCGATCGGCAGATGTATGCTTTCGTTATCTTTAGGCAACAGCTCCTCCAAGTATTTGAATTATACGACGGGTATAAAGTCCACGGTTGAAGATAATGTGTAAGGCCCAAAGCTTCTTTTCAAAAATCATGGGTTTCTTCACTCCAGAGGAGTGACATATTTATAGTCATAATTCTTTAATGACAGCGCGCTCCGGAGGAGTGCCATGTGTCGCCGAACGAAGTCAGTTCTTGGGCTTCTCCTTTGAGGAGACATACTCAGTTTTGTCGCGCGACACATGGCACTCCTCCGCAGCGCGAGTATGCAAAACCATTCACAACTATAAACATGTCACTCCTCCGGAGTGAAGAAAGTCATGATTTTGCAAGAGCCTCGAAAGTT
>QHXL01000251.1:9371-13442 GCA_003222935.1 Acidobacteriota bacterium | reverse complement strand
GCCAGTGTGAATGAATCATCACCAGAGATAACTCGGAACCCGTTGGGTCGTTCACGCAGGATCTCCATGATCTGCGAGAGGTTCCCCGAAGCTTCTTTTACCGCAACGATGTTTTCAACCTCGCGTGCGAGCCTGACGGTTGTCTGTGCTGCAATGTTGGAAGAAGTCCGACCCGGCACGTTGTAGATCACCACCGGCAAGTCGCTCACTGACTCCGCGATCGCGCGAAAATGTGCAATGAGTCCTTCCTGGGTTGGCTTGTTGTAATAAGGAGCAACAGACAGAACCGCGTCGACACCAAGTTTGCGCGCGGTCTGTGAGTACTCAATTGCCGCAGCGGTCGAGTTGCTGCCGGTACCGGCAATCACTTTCGCACGACCTCGCGCAACTTCCACGGTAGTCCTGATAACGAGTTGATCTTCCTCGTCAGTCATGGTTGCGCTTTCGCCGGTCGTGCCACACGGAACAAGCAGACGAATGCCACCAGTGATTTGATGTTCAATCAACTTGCGCAAGCTCTCGACATCAACGGCACCATCCGAAGTGAATGGTGTTACCAGGGCTGTTGCGCACCCACGTAACCAATCGATTTGCATTGTCATAAACAACCTCCGAGATAATGTCCGATATGCTTCAGCTTGTCGTGACTCGCGTCTAAGGGGCCTTGGGACTTCTAGTTGTTCGTCACGACATGACAGACGCATATCGGGACAACAATTCATCAACCACTTCGCCAAATTCGTAGACACCTTTCCGACCGACTATCCAACGAGCCGCGACTAATGCGCCAGCGGCAAAGCCCTGTCGTGATCGCGCCATGTGCGTCAAGGTAATCTGATCCGCTTCCGAGTCGAACCCAACACGATGAG
Organism: Acidobacteriota bacterium; assembly: GCA_003222935.1. Classification (GTDB taxonomy): domain Bacteria; phylum Acidobacteriota; class Blastocatellia; order Pyrinomonadales; family Pyrinomonadaceae; genus PSRF01. The sequence goes on along the minus strand of QHXL01000251.1, from coordinate 12,573 downwards.
TTCCGGGAATGAAGCCGGCACGGGTGGAAGAAGTTGGGATCTCTATTTTTAACTGGTCAGTCATCAGGTCGCGCAGTCGCAGCGCGGTGCCGGACGGAGCGTCGCGCTTGCGTGAGTGATGAGCTTCTTCCAGACCTTCGACCATCGAGAATAAACGCGAAGCATTACTGACGATTCGATAGAACACATTCACACCTATCGAGAAGTTAGCGCCGTAGACCAAAGCGCCGTTTTGTTCCTCAACCCGGTGCTTGATTTCGTCTTCAAGAGTTTTCCAACCAGTGGTCCCTTCGACAATCGGGACTCCTGCTCGGACACACGCCTCGATGTTTCGTGGTATCGCTTCAGCAACTGAGAAGTCGATGGCGACGTCGTGACCTTTTAGCTCAACACTTAGTTGATCAGAACTAAATTCGCTCATCGCGGACGTCACGGTATAACCAACTTCGTCGCCGGCCTTTGTTGCAAGACCGCTAACGAGTTGTCCCATCGCCCCACATCCAATAAGCGCAATCTTCATTTTTTCTTTCCAGATAAAAAGTTTGTCTGCTGCTGGGACCGCAGGCGTCCCCGCCTGCCGCGAACGCAGTTAGCTCGATCGAACTTCTTGTCAACGTAGCACGCGGGGACGCGTGCGCTCCCAGCACCAACTCCTACTCAGGTGCGTTTACGCACTATAAACGTAGAGCGAGATCCACATATAAATTTACTGCGCGCTCAAGCTCAGATTTCGAAATGCGTTCGTGCTCTGTGTGCGCATCGAGTATGGAACCTGGACCCAGCAGCAGCGCCTGTCCCCAATTTGAAAGATAAGGAATGTCAGTCGTGAACCGTACTACGCATTCATCAAAACCGCGAACATAAAACAGTTTCACCGGATCGTGCGCGGAGGCATACTCAATCTTCGCTCGTCCACCCACAGCTCCTTCAACAACACTTTGTACCTGGTCCAAATCAACCGCAAGTCGAACCTGCAATTCTGCACTGGCATGATCAGCAATAACATTTGGTCGCGTGCCGCCGTGAATGACACCGATGTTGCAAGTCCAAAGAATTCATTATTGGGCCACTGCAACTTACGAATGTCGTCGAGAACGTCGAGCAACTTTTCAATCGCTGAATCGCCTGCCTCCGGGTAAGCGGAATGGGCCGCCCGTCCTTCCGTTGAAAGAAGCAAACGCATCGACCCTTTCGTGCCGACAGCCAGTTTATTGTCAGTTGGCTCTCCATTGATTAAGAACTTGCACTCACGAGCCAAGGGGTGATCGTTAGCGAGTTGCGCTCCTTTACTACTGAGTTCTTCATCAACGGTGAAGAGCAAACCGATTTCCTCAACTCCTTCCGAACGCAGACGCTCAGCGGCAAAAACCTGTGCGGCGATAATTCCTTTCGCATCGCATGAACCACGGCCAAATATGTTGTCGCGATCTTCAGTTGCTGCGATGAATGGAGGCACGGTGTCCATGTGTGTTGAAAAGACGATGCGCGGGGCTGCCCCTGTGGTCGCAAGTACATTGAATCGATCCGTTGTGAGCTCCTGCTTCTCTACGCGATACCCAAGCCCTTCGAGATATGTCGACAAGAAGATCGCCACCTCTCCCTCCGCACCGGTGACCGACGGGATGTCTATGAGTTCCCTTGTTAGCTCGAATAGATTCATGAAATGTCCGATAAACTTTAGTTTGTCGCGCGATATCAGCTAAGACCCTGGATAGCTCAAGTCATGACAAACTAAAGTTTATCGGACATTGAACTGCGACAAGCTGACGAATCAGCCTCAAAAAATGCTTCGTGTAATCTCCGCACTGCTTCATTGACTCGTTCCTCTTCAATAGCAAACGTAAAGTTAATGCTGGATGCTCCCTGTGAAATAAGCGTGACGTTGATATCACTGATAGTGCTAAACACGCGAGCAGCGATGCCGGGAGTGCCTCGCAGTCCTTCACCAACTACACAGATAATTGCTCGACGGTTTTCAACTCTCACCGTTCCCAGGTTGCTAAGTTCTTCGACAATCGCCGGCAACGATGTCGCGTCGTCAAGTGAAAGCGATACGCTAACCTCTGAAGTCGTCACGACATCAACAACTGTGCGATGCTTTTCAAATACTTCGAAGAGCGCTCGTAGAAAACCGTATGCGCCAAGCATCCGCGCAGAGGATATTTGAACTGTGGTGACGCCAGTTTTATGAGCGATCGCTTTCACTGTGCGTGGGGTGGTCTCGGTTTGCGCACACACTAATGTTCCCACGTCATCAGGTGTGCGCGAATTACAAATTCGAACGGGAATGCAATCTTCAATTGCGGGTTGAATCGTCTTGGGATGTAAAACCTTGGCACCGAAATACGCGAGCTCGGCGGCCTCACCATACGACAGGCGCTCGACCGTTTGAGCTGCAGGCACCACACGCGGATCGGCTGTTAGCACGCCGGACACGTCGGTCCAAATTTGAATTTCGCGCGCGCTCAAAGCCGCACCGATAATCGCTGCGGTGTAGTCTGAGCCACCTCGACCAAGCGTGGTTGTGAGTCCCTGTGTATTTGACCCAATGACGCCGCCCAACACCGGAACTGATTCAGCCGCGAGAAAAGGCAACAGAGTCGACTGGGTCGCGGAAAATGTTTGCTCGAACAAAGGCGCGGCACAGCCATACTCCTCGTCGGTGATCACGCACTCGCGCGCATCGATGTGCATTGCCGTCACACCACGTTCGGTAAGGACATGGGCCAGCAAGAGACTCGACAACCCTTCGCCAAAAGCAAGTACGGAATCCTGGAGTGCGCGAAACCGGTTTGACTGAAGCGCAATGACTTGCAGTTGTTGCGAAACGGCTCGTTGGGCCAGGTCGACTACTTTTGCAAATGCCAGCGAGCCCTCGTCTGAAAGCAATTCCTTCGCAGTTTCGCTGTGGCGCAAGAAACTAGACTCGAGCGATGCAATTGCTTCCTCGGTTCGCCCTTCCCTGGCAATTCTGGTACTGGCAAGCAGTGCATCGGTAAAGCCACTCATCGCTGACACGACGACTACGGGAACCTGTTGGATCCGCTCGCGGACAATCCGAGCGACTTTTTCAAAAGCCTGGGCGTCCGCCACCGAGGTCCCGCCAAATTTCATTATCGTGGGCATGATCATTGTTTTTGTCCGATAAACTTTAGGAACCTCTGATTGAGTCTCTTAACCGCAAAGCGGTTGCGTCCCAGAG
>QHXL01000251.1:8857-9346 GCA_003222935.1 Acidobacteriota bacterium | reverse complement strand
GATCCAACCCCAACGGGGTTGCGCCAACCGAACGCTACACAAATAACCCGCGGTGAAGAGGACCCGACGCAACCTCTTCGAGGTTGGAATCCCGTAGATCTATTCCCAGGGTAGCCGCCAAAGCGCGGCAACCCTGGGCTCTGGGACGCAACCGCTTTGCGGTTAAGAGACTTAATCAGAGCTTCCTTTAGTTTGTCGCTGACTTCCTTAAGAGGCTCGATCAATTCCAACCGAACTTTTCTTTGAAGCGCGACAAACTAAAGTTCGTCGGACAACAAAAAAGGTCGGCCGTGGAAAACACGACCGACCTCTGTTTAGAAATCGAAATCTAAACCTGCGTGAACACACTCGCAGATTCAAATCTTTGTCGTAGCTCTCCACCGACGTGCGGTGACAGTCCCACGGATTTAGCCGCGGCAACCAACTCACTGTGGTCCGAAGAAGCGACAGTGAGCTTCGGCAACCTACCCCTTTCAACAACTTCGAAGT
>QHXL01000251.1:5064-8832 GCA_003222935.1 Acidobacteriota bacterium | reverse complement strand
TGTTTACTTTTGGAGGTTGCGCCTCTACAAGTTTTTCAAAAGATCAGTTAATGACTGACGGCTCAAAGTAGCGAGACAATCAGGAGTTGTCAAGAAACCTCCACGTTATCTCTGTATCTCTGTGGTGATAAAGGCCCAGAATCGGTTAACCACGGAGACTCGGAGACATAGAGATGCCACAGACTGATTACCGAGCTCGTTTACCCCTGGGACGAACTGGCATAACCATGTCGCCCATCAACACTTCACCCTTCATTTCGACCGGGACAAACGGCGGTGGCGAAACGATTCTCCTAACTGCTATTGCGCCCTGGATCTGACCTGGTCGCGGAACATCAATCAAGAACAACCGCTCAGCGATCCCAAAGGCTCCAATTCCTGCGAAGAAACTAAGGAGGCTAGACCCGATCGCATTTGCCACTCGACTTAGGCGACGCTTGATTGCCTGTAAACCCACGGGACAGTTCTGGGTAATGATCGAACCATCACGTCGTTGGTAATAACGCACGCAAAGTCGGCCTTCAGCCCGAGCGATCAGAAGTTCAGCCTCCGCTCTCTTCATCTCAGACAAGTTGTAGACATTGAGTTTGCATTGACCGCAGAAACGCACTCGCTCATCGCCCAACATGGAATCCCAATCAGCACTGCACGGTGCGGCGACGCGGACATGATCAAGTTTGCTGTTGAATCGTGACATCGGTCGGCCCTCCTGAGTTATGAACGAAGGCCCTATAGGTTTCTTGCGGACACTAGTTTCTGTCGGGGCGTCCCTCCGTGGGCGCCCCTGAAATTGTAATCCTTTGATGGGAAAGGGGCGGCCCAGGGAGGGACGCCCCGACAAATTAGCTCTCAGTACAAATTGAAGTTGTACTCAAGCTGCATGTAAACCGAGACCGGCTTCCCACTTTTCGTTGCCGGCAGAAACCGGATCTGTCGCGCCGCGGTAATTGCTCGCTCCGTCAGACCAAACGGAAGCGTCTGCACGGCTTTGATCTGCTCCACCTGTCCCAGCCTTGAAAACACCACGCGGAGCAAGACCGTGCCGGTAATCTGATTACGTCGAGCCTCTTCCGTGTACTGAGGCTCGGGCTTAGATAACAGTCGCGCACGATGCTCGACTTCAGTGCCGCGAAATACCGGTGGGTCGGATAAAGCGTTATCGCCATCTGCTCCCGAACGACCGCAGCATCCAACCTGCTTTTTGCCGTCGCCCATGTTTCCGTTTTCACCTGGACCAACTCCGGGGCCATCCCCTTCGCCTGATCCCGTTCCCTTACCACTTCCGAAATTTCGCCCATCTCCCGGCCCCCTGGAACTGGCACTCGAAGTCGAACGCGGATCGCCGTACACAGGTGACTTTAGATCCCGCCAAAGCGCAGGATCGATATCGATTCCCGCCGCCGGCAGACTGGCCGTGAACGCAGGTGGAGTTTTAGGAATGGCTGCAGGTATGTTTGAAGGCGGCGGTAGTTTGCCAGCCTGGGCAGGAAGCGGCTCGTGGTCACCACTACCGCCTCCACCTCGTGCTCGCCGGGCAACTTCTCCTGACCCTTCGCCGTTGCCTTGTTGAAAGCCGACTCGACCCTTTCCTCCCCGTCCAATTCCCTCATCCTTTGTCCTGTCAGGCCCCTTAATATCCAACATGGTAAGTTCAGTCGTGATGATCTGTTTCTGTTCTTGCGCTTCGACCGTCGGAGGAAAAGTGCGTTCGACGAGGATGACAGTCAATACAGTCAGCACCACAACGAACAGGGCAACAACAAGATTGGGGGCGAGTAAAAGACCAGTGCTCGTTTTGATAAGTCTGCGACTCAAACTAAGCCCGGCATGAAGAGGGTGTCGTTTTAACTCAGGCCAGGCTGACTTGATTTCCGTTTCCAGGAATCCAAGTTCAGCGGCAAGCCTGGGAAGCAGTGGCTTCGAATCGATAATCGTGGGGAGGAACTCTGACACGTGATGTGATCTCATCGCTTAACCTCGCAAGGACAAAACTCTGTTTTGAATGGGGAGACAGACTTGTAAACGGCGTTGCCAGGAATTGAAGGTCGTCAGTGGTTATTACCCTGAGAGGTGAAAAGGTTACGCGCGCGCGTGAATTAATTTGTGGGTGAGGTAGTTCCGGCAAATGAAAGCGCCGCTGAGCATTCACTCAACGGCGCTTCAAACCTCCAACAACTACTCTCGTCAGTTATTGATCTGATTCAATAACTTCTGCGCACGAGTAGCATCGATCTTTTGCAACGCTCGATACTGGTCCATTGCTGCGGTTCGATTGCCTAAAGCTTTATAAGTAATGCCGAGGTTGTGATAAGCCGAAGCATAATCCGGCTTTAGCCGGATCGCGGTCTGGTACGACTGAACGGCTTCCGCATACCGACGCAACTGGTGGAGTGAATATCCCAACTCGTTATGAGCCTCTGGATAATCGTCCTTCAACTTAATTGCCTCTCGCAAAGTTTGAGCTGCTTCTGCGTAGCGATCGGCGTCGTTATAGCACCAGGCGAGGTTGTAAAAAGCCGTCGGGTTAGTAGGCTGGAGTCTTAATCCTTCCTTATACGCCTTAATCGCTTCGGAGTATTGCTTGGTGTTGTAGTAGTAAACGTCGCCCAAGCCCAGGTGGGCCAGGCCTAGACCTGGCTCGATGCGGATTGCTTCCTGATACTCCTCAATGGCTTCGGAATAACGACCCAGGTTACGAAGTGAGTAGCCCATCTCGTTGTGAGCATCGGCATAACTTGGATTGTAGCGAATCGCCTGTCTCAGACTGACGATAGCGTCTTCGTAGTTCTTCTGGTCGTTGTAAATCCAACCAATATCGTGATGACTCGCCGCATGATCGGGTTTGATCCGAATTGCTTCTTTATATGCTCCCAGTGCTTCAGGGTAACGGTTGAGTTTTTTGTACGCATAACCCAACTCATAAAGGGTGACAGCGGACGGTTGAAGTTTCGCAGATGCCTGGAGCGGTGGAATCGCTTCGTCGTACTCTTCCAAATCGTTTTGAATCCAACCAATTCGATACTGCGCGTTTGCCAGATTTGGATTTATCGCAACCGCTTTCTGATAAGCAACTAATGCCTCGGTGTAATTCTTGGCGCCGTAAAGCTGGTCACCTTGAGCAACAAATGGAGTTGCGTCGGCCGCCCTGGTAGTTGTGGTCGTTGTTGTAGGTTTACGAACAGGTGTTGTCGTAGTAGTCGTGGCTGGTGGCTTACGCACTGGCGGTTTAGGTTTCGAAACCGGTTTGTTTGCGGGACGACCCGTGCTACCACCAACAGTGCCTCCCATCATTCCTTTGGTGGAACCACCACCCGGTTCGTGCTGCGCATTGATCGCAGTGCCGGAAAACACTACGAGCGCTGAGAGGCAAACTACTCGTAAGCGGGGACTATTGAACATTGTATTCTCCTACGCCTTTAGTTCGGGTTCGACTTAGCGAGTTGCTACTACGTCGCGGCATTATAGTCCGAAGTTAACAAACGGGGGAACTGCAATAGACTTCTGCGACTTCTCTTGTTTTTGCTGCCTCGTTCTGGGCTTCGCGGCGAATCACACGAGGCGCACGGCAAAGGGCTGAATCCCACTAGTTCTTCGTTCACTGCTACCTACAGAGACGTACCCTGAATCCCACCGACGGTCGGTGCCGTCGGTGGGATTCGAATCATTCTGGGAAGTCCTTCTTGTTGTAGGTTGGACTTGAACTATCCACCGACTGCTGTCGGTGTGATTCGTTGTACGACGTGGGTGGGATTCGTTGTACGCCGTGGG
>QHXL01000251.1:0-5056 GCA_003222935.1 Acidobacteriota bacterium | reverse complement strand
ACTATCTGGTCCACACTTTGGACTGGGAAAGTATTGAAAGTGTAATTAAGGCCGTTGGCTTGCGCGAGTAGGGCAGAAGCCTTGGTGGCGTCGACTGGTTGGCAGAAGAAATAACCCTGGCCGTATTCGCAATTCATTTCTCTTAACAGATGGTGTTGCTCATAAGTCTCCACACCTTCAGCAACCACGGTCATACCGAGATTGCTGGCGAGCGTAACGATCGTCTTCACGATTTCCGTGTTCTCGCCACCTTTTGTCATGCGAGTCACAAACGAACGATCAATCTTCAGTGTGTTGACCGGGAACCGGTGGAGGTAACTAAGTGAGGAATACCCGGTTCCAAAGTCGTCGATGCTGAGTTGAATGCCAAGCTCGCGTAACTGCTTTAACAACGAAGCGGCAGTCTCTGCGCAATCCATAACAGCGCTTTCCGTAATCTCAAGTTTCAAATACTTCGAATCAAGTCCCGAGTCCGTTAACGCTTGCCGAACTCTGCGTATGAGATCCTGCCCGACGAAATGCTTGCTCGATAGGTTAACACTGACCGTCAGAGATGGTTCCTCGACTGCTTGCGAGACCCACTCGCGCATCTGGCGGCAGGATTCATTGAGGACATAGGTGTCGATCTCAACGATCAGACCTGTCTCCTCGGCGAGCGGCACGAAGTCAACTGGACCAACCAGACCGCGCGTCGGATGATGCCATCTTACGAGTGTCTCAAACCCGGCGATCTTCCCGCTCTTAAGCGAAACAATAGGTTGATAGGCAACGATGAACTCGTCGTTTTCCAGGGCCCTTCTCAGGTCGTTTTCCAATTGAAGCTTGGCAACAGCATTAGCGTGCATTCGAGTGTCAAATAACTCGTACCGCGCTTTGCCATTTTCTTTCGCGTGGTACATCGCCGTGTCAGCGTCACGCAAAATATCTTCTGGATTGTCGTAGTAGCCGGAACAGATGTTAATGCCGATGCTGGTGGTCGTGTAGACTTCGCTTCCAGCCACCGAGAAAGGACGCGCCACTTCCTCCTGGATGCGTTTAGCCACTCGCACAGCTTCGTCACGACTTCGCAGGCCATCAAGCAGAATTGCGAACTCATCTCCACCAAGGCGGGCGATAGCGTCACTGGGACGAAGACAACTCTCGAGACGCGCTGCCATTTCAATCAGCAGACTGTCTCCGGCCGCGTGTCCCAAACTATCGTTGATGTTTTTGAAGCGGTCGAGATCGAGAAATAGAACTGAAAACAGATGGTCACCACTATGTTTTGCGCGTTCAATTGAAAGTTTGAGCTGATCAGTAAGTAGGGAACGATTTGGCAGACCAGTCAGGGAATCGTGAAAAGCTGCATGTCGAAAGTGTTCCCTGCTTTCCTCGAGATCCTTTTTGATTAGCTCCAGTTCCTGGATGTGTCTGTTTTGCACTTCCACATGCTGTTCGGCGAGTTCTGCTCGCTCACGTTCTGATTCGGCTCGCGCGTACTCGGCTTCGGCACGTGCCCGCTCTGCGAGTTCCGACTTTCGAGCTGAAGCTTTAATGTCTTCGAGATACTTGTTATAGGTCAGATAGATCACAAAGATGACGGGCATAGCACCCATAACAGCATAAAGTCCGGCCTTGCCTGAGATTGCCGTAATGACGCCTGCCGCGGCCGCGCCGGCAAGGTAGGTAATTGATACCCAGTGGCAGTAGTTGGACCATGTTTGCCAGATGGGCTGATCGTCTTTGAGTGAAATTCCAATTGCAACGATCACTGTGTTGGCAAAGTACTGCACCAACGCAATTACCGAGAGCGCAAAAAAGGCATGTGAGAAGTCGCTGTCAAGAAGTTGAGTTGTTGGACCAAAAAACAGTTCTACTACTTGAGTAGTGATAAACGTGGAAACAGCGGTTGCGGCAAAAGCAAACGAGATGATTCTTGGCGTCTTGCTGATGCGCAAACCTGACGAGAATCCTTCAGCCGCGGCGACGAGAACTGCGGCCGGACCGCCGTACAGCAACATCGTCATGAAGATGAACGTGTCTGCAACGGTGGTGTTGGTGTTGATGCGAGGTATCTGAATCGAGATACGCGAACTGATGATGACGGTAACAGCAGCGAGCAGGACGAAGCGGAAATCCAGTTTGCCGAAGGGCAAGTTGTGCACAGACAAAGCACAAACCACTGCTCCGACGGCAGTAGTCAGCCAAATAAATGGTTTGCTGAACCTCTTACGCTTCATGGTTACGGTTGAGTAAAGCTACGCGGGATTAGACTTCAGGTAGATGGTTTCGTACTGGCCAAGAGTCTGATAGCCGGCCTTCGCGTACAATCCTAATGCGGCGACATTACTTTCATTGACGAACAAACAGATCGACTTTGTATCCTTCAGTAGACTTCGACCGAGCTGTCGCATCGATCGTATTCCGTTTCCTTTACCGCGGGCATCTTGGTCGACAAATACGCCTTCCAGATAGATAACCTCGGGGGTACGTGTGATGATCTCCGCCTTGAAGATCACCTTTCCTTCCGAGACCCATACCCACACTTGTTCGCTCTTGATTCGTTGAAGCAAACGATCCTCAAATCCCGCACGATCAAGAGGCAGCTGATCCGTTCCTCTCTCGGCCGCGATTAAATCGAGATTCATCGCAACCACCTGGTCTAACTCGTCGGCTGTCGCTGGTCTTAGACAGCAATCGAGGTCCTCTGTTGCGAAAGGAACCTTGAGTTCAAGTAAATGTTCACGACACTTCTTATTCGCGACCCGTCGAAGATCTCCATAGGGAGCCCAGAAAGCTCGCAGTCGTTTACTTTCACCTCTTACTAAGATTGAGTTGAAGTGTTTGCTCGAAACCAAACCGAGGGCCCGTGCAGCCCTGTTGCTGGTTACCTCAAACGTTACTGCGTGTCCGATGAGCGCGACTCCCTTAATCCTATTTTTGCCATCTCGATAAGCGTAGAAGTCGCCCCGGTTAAGCGGGCTTTCGAGTCCGTTGGCGTGTATCAATCCTGAGAGGTAAGCAGAGTGCGCCGGGCGACGGCCCAGAAAATTTAGAACTTCAGTTTCACAACCTGTAAACAACCGTTGAACTCCCGGTTCGTCATGCAACGATGACTGATCCGGGAGTTCCGAGGTTTGTTCTTTAATTGCCAAGGCAGTCACATTCGTTCTCCGAGGCTCAAAGGAGTAACTACTTCATGGATGGTGTGTCGTCGCCACCGAGAAGCGCCGACAAGGCCTGGACAGCAGCATCACCCATTACGATACCGTCGCCCATCACAAACCCATCACCCATTACGATGCCGTCACCGACGACAAACCCATCGCCCATGACGATGCCATCACCTTTCAGCATTGTGCCGTCAAGGAAAACGATGCCGTCACCCATAACGAATCCGTCGCTGGTAAGAACGTTGTCGCCCATTACGATACCATCACCCATGACGATGCCATCACCAACTACATACCCATCACCCATGACAAAGCCGTCGCCGACAACGTAGCCGAGGCCATAGACTTTTTGGTAAGTGGTGATCAGGTTAACGCCGGTAACGTAGTTTCTGTTGAGCAAAATACCTCGTGCCCAGGTAAAGGTTTGACCAGCGATTGTGGAGTTCTCAGTTGGAAGCGAACCAGACTTGAGTAGTGGCGTACCTTGCGTAGTGGTGGCCCAGGTTAAGTCTGTGCGCACCATCTTCGCGAGTCTTATTGCGCCTTCTATATTCAACTCACCGGCACCCTGCTCGAGTGTGTTCCAGCCCGCGAGTGGCTGCGCTGTATACATGAGAATCATCTTGATCATGTTCGGCGTCAGTTTCGGGTTTGCCTGGAGCATCAGGGCGGCCGCACCTGAGACGATGGGAGTGGCCATTGAGGTTCCGCTCATTGTCATCATTCGCTTGCGGTAGTCAGTGCTGTTTACCGCGCGCAACTCAGGGTGTTGGCTGATTAGAACGTTTGGCAAGATCGTGCTATCGGGTAGCTTTACCGCAGCTTCAGCAGCAATGAGCTTATTGCCAGGAGCGACGAGGTTGGGCTTGAGCATGTTGTCATAGTGCTTGACACCGTTTTCATCAGTCCAAAAGCTACGCGTTGGCCCACGTGAACTAAAAGAGGCTATTCCGTCGTCGCCGCGAGTGTCAGTTCCGTAGGTATTCGAAGCGCCAACCGTGATTGCCGACGGTTCGTTACCTGGAGAGTGAATCAGACCATAGACTTTCTGACCGTTACTGTCTTTGCCGTTATTGCCGGCGGCCGCGACGACAACAATGCCTGTGTCGACTAACCGTCGGACTGCTCGGCAAAGAGGGTCGTTCTTATAGGACTCGACAGCCGGTGCGCCGAGGCTCATGTTCACAACTTTGATTTTGTATTTCTGAAAGTTTTTCTCACCGGTAGGTTTCGTCGGATCGGTTGGCTCAAGGATCCAGTTCAAAGCCTTTAATACAGCGCTCGAGCTTCCCATTCCCTTCTTGTTAAGGACACGGAGGTTGATGATATCAATGCCTGCCGCAACACCTAGATACTTGCCATCGAAGTCGTCGTTGTTAGCGAGTAACCCAGTTACGTGAGTGCCATGGCCGAAGTAGTCGAGTTTCGTACCATCGCCCGTAAAATCCATTTCAAACTTTATCTTGTCCAGCGCGTCGTGCTCTTTGAACAGTCCGGAGTCCAGGATGGCCACGCCTATTCCAGAACCGTCGAAATTCGCGTTGCCGGTTTGTTCCCTCATGGCATCAGCGCCGGTCGTTACTTCAACGTGACCCAGGAAGGACATTTCTCTATCGAGTGAAATGTGCTTTGCTTTCTCGCTGCCGGCGATCTGTTCGAGAGCACCTAGCGGGAGCTCGACATCCAGCGCTCCGAGACGCGCCATCGACTCATTGACAGTGACACCATTGCGGCTAAGCAAACCACGCAACTCGCTGTCGTTGATGTCGTCAGCCTGGAGGATGACGTTGATTCGTTTCTTTGCGCTTTCTCGTTGGAGCATGTCGCGCAGGTCTGGCGAAACCTTGTCGCCAACAAATTCATACGCCGAATCATCAGCGTCACTAACGTCTTCAGTCTTGTCG
>QHXL01000250.1:4761-8099 GCA_003222935.1 Acidobacteriota bacterium | reverse complement strand
GGAGTCAGTGGTCGAGGAGGTGCTTTCCGAGTTCATCAGCAACGGACATATCGAAGTTTCCAGACTCACACTCGGTGTCGGGCGGGCAAAACTCGCAGCGGCACTCGGTCAGCTGTACAGGGAAGTTCGCGGGCAGGGTCTTTCGTTTCCAGAACTAGCTGCGGCGACAGCGACGAGCCATGCATCCGAAGACGATCGCGTCCAAACGCTGAGCGCGCTCGACGATGCAATGAAAGCGTTTTTCGCAGTTCCGAGAAAAACGCCGGCAGCTCGAGCTAATTACGACGAGGTTTCAATTGCTTGGTCCACACTGCGTCCGAGTCTCGATCGCGCTCCGGACTACGACACGCTCGCTGACTTCTGCCAGGCGATTGAGAGTTTTCGTGTGCCTCGTCCAAGCAAGACCGGAAATCTAAAAGACCATATAGGCGCAGTTGATGCGCTCATCTGGGACAAACCATTACTAGGGCGCTTGCCGCAAGTTTGTCTCGACACGTTTGCCCGGACCTATGCGCTTGAGATGGTCAGCTTACTAACGGAAATCGACAAACGACTCGCTGCGGAAAAGGCCAAGTTTTCCGCGCTCGACTTCGATGATCTGCAAATACGCACACTTGATCTACTCGCCAACCCGACAGTGCTTGCGCGAGCAACTGAACGCTACAAGTTTTTCCTGGTCGACGAGTTTCAAGACACAAATGGACTTCAGCGTCAGCTGCTCGAACGACTAACGATGTCGACGGAACGAGGCGGCGCGAATCTCTTTATCGTGGGAGACCGCAAACAGTCGGTCTACGGATTTCGTGGCGCCGATGTCGACGTCTTTCGTGAAACCACAAGGATGCTGGTTGCGGCAGGAGGCGAGGAACGCCCACTGCTTCTCAACTTCCGGAGCCAGCCTCCGCTGATCAATTTCTTCAACTATCTTTTCCAGCGATTGTTTCAGCCCTCTGATGATGTGCCTTCGTTGCCGGAGGACGAACTGTCAAAACTCGGGTTTGTGCCCCACGAGCAAAGCGAAGCAAAACGCGAACAAAGAGATCCCGGACCACTGGTTGAACTTCTGATTGCCACGCGCAACGAGCCGGACGACTCAACTCGAACTGATCAAGACTTCCGGGAACTCGATGCCGAACAGGTCGGAAACCGCATCCTGCAACTAAAACTGGAAAACCCAGACCTGAAGTTCAGCGATATAGCCTTACTCTTTCGAGCAATGACTCTGGTTCATTTCTACGAATCGGCGCTTCGTCGACTCAGCATTCCATATCAAACGGTGCTCGGCCGCGGTTTCTACGATCGGCAGGAGATCATCGACTTAATCCAGCTGCTTCGCTTTCTCGATAACCAAACTGACGAACTCGCACTGGCCGCTGTGTTGCGATCACCACTTTGCGGTCTTTCAGACAACGCGTTATTTGCACTGCGTTCAGCGCCACGTGTCGATGAAGCAGAAACTGATAGAGCGCAACTAAGCACCAGACCACTTTATTCCGCGCTGAGACAGCATCGCGAACTCGAGTTCATCAACGAACAGGAACACGAACTCCTGGACCGTGCCGCGAGTCTCATCAATCGACTCGTTGCTCGTCGCCATCACTACACGATTGAAGATCTACTACGCTTCGCAGTTGCCGAATCGGAGTACTTCACGGTGATTGCCGCGAACTTTGACGGCGCACAACGACTCGCGAACGTGCACAGATTGTTTACTCTTGCGGCGCGTTATGAACGCTCGGGCAATCACCTGATTCGCGACTTTGTTCGTTACGTCGAAGAGTTTGAAGCGATTGGAGCTCGTGAGAGTGAAGGCCAAATGGACGAGGCTGCGAACGCGGTGAAGTTGATGACGATCCATCAGGCTAAGGGGCTTGAGTTTCCCGTTGTAGTCATCCCCGAACTCCATCGATCTAAGAATGTGCCGGAGTTTTCGTTCACGCTCGACCGTCATCGCGGACTAACCTTGAAAGTTCCTGACGGCAGAGGCAATCGTATAGGTGGCCGCACTTTTAAGGAGTTTGAAGAGAGACAGGCATGGCGCGAACAATTTGAAAGCATGCGCCTGCTTTATGTTGCTGCCACGCGAGCTGAAGATCGCTTGATTCTTTCCGGTGCCACTGAGGAAGTCGGCAAGTTGAGCAGCGGCCAGGACTCGTGGCTGAAAAAGATCTGGCAAGCATTAGGATTGGAAGGAAGAACTCTTGATACGGTCATTGATCTCGATGAGGACGTTCAGATCAAGTTGACGTTGAATCTTCCGCCGGTTTCGCAAATGAGTCCTGAGTCGGTTGAAACTGACCCGGATGATCTGGCTCAAAGTGATTCCCTTACGACGGTCTTTCCACTCTTGAATCCGGTTGAAGCGCAACGCGACCATGCGATTCATCGCTTCAGTGTCACACAGCTGATCAATTATCAACGTTGTCCGCGTCAGTATTATTTTGATCGTGTTCTGCAGCTACCATCTGCCGATGAGCTGGCTGTTTGGAACAACGCCGATGCGCCTGAACCACCTGCGAATCTGACTGCGACCTTAAAAGGCGCGGTAATCCATCGCTTTTGCGAGCGGTATAGTTCCGATCAGAACGTTGATGAATGCCTGCGTCAGAGCTTTGATGAAGTTGTGCAACTCCGTCAGGCGGAACTAGCCGACAGGCTGGTTGAGATCAATACGGACCAGGCAATCGCCGAGTTAATGCCGCTGGCGATGAACTA
This sequence comes from Acidobacteriota bacterium, assembly GCA_003222935.1. GTDB lineage: Bacteria > Acidobacteriota > Blastocatellia > Pyrinomonadales > Pyrinomonadaceae > PSRF01. The sequence goes on along the minus strand of QHXL01000250.1, from coordinate 5,384 downwards.
CCTGCAGAGCGCGGTGTTTCTCCGAGTCGAAGAGGCACGCCATGCCGTAATCGAGAATGGGACACTGCCCGCAGGTGCAACCGGACTCTGGAGTGAGTTGAGTTTTCGTTTACGCCGGCCATTGGGAGTTGTGAGTGGTGTCATCGACAAACTGCTGATCACTCAGCAGGATTCTGGAGAGTTCGAAGTTGAGATCATCGACTTCAAAACAAACCGGATTGCTAAATCAAAGGCGGCAATCCAGGCGACTAAGTTTCCTGAATCGTCGAAGACTCAGTTTGCGTTCGACTTCGACGCGAAAGCTTTCTTTCCGTCGGCATCACAAAGCAATGCACTGCAAACGAGTGCCCGCGACTATCAACTTCAAATGCAAGCTTATGCGCTGGCAATTCGTGAGTTGATTCCGTCTTTGAGCGACAGCAAGATCAAAGTAACGCTTCATTTCCTCGAGCCTAATCTTGAATTCAACATAGCCGACGAACTGCTCGAGTCACGGACGTGCGAAACGGCGCTGGATTCGGCCATGCTCGACATCGTCGCGTCTTCTTCTCCAGAGCATTTCCCTGTCAGGCCTGCGGTTCATTGTCGGATGTGCAACTTTTTAAAAGTCTGTGCGGCGGGAA
>QHXL01000250.1:0-4739 GCA_003222935.1 Acidobacteriota bacterium | reverse complement strand
TCCTCTGTGTCTCTGTGTCTCTGTGGTTAGTGATCGCCCGGCATTTCAACCACATAAACAGAGCGCGACTTAGGCCGCAACCAAATAGTAGTTGTTCGCAGACGGCTTTGCCGCCTGTTGTGAGGGATGGCTGTGCCTTTCCGTATGGACTCACTCTTTCGCCTGGGCTGCGCCCTTTGAAAGGTTACCAAATAATGTCTGCGGTTTTGCCTACGATTAAGAGCTACCAACCTCTAAACCAAGGAGGGCGCAGCCCAGGCGAAAGCGCGAACTGAACGGAAAGGCACAGCCATCCCTCACAACAGGCGGCGAAGCCGTGACGAGAAAGCTTGCTAAAAATAAGAATTTGTCGGTTTGCTACACACAGGAACACAGAGAGTAATTTTGAAGTGAATCAGTGTACTATCCAGCGCCATGACAACCATCAAATCCCCCGACGGCGAATTCAACGCTTACCTCTCATTACCTGCCGGTGGTTATGGACCAGGAATTGTAGTTCTCCAGGAAATCTTTGGCGTTAATGAAGTGATGCGATCGATCACTGACTGGTACGCTGCCCACGGATTTGTCGCGATTTGTCCGGATCTCTTCTGGCGTCAGCAACCTGGTATCGAACTAACCGATAAGGGCGACGACATGAACAAGGCGTTCCAGCTTTATTCAGGGCTCGACGAAGCTAAAGCCGCTGAAGACTCCGCTGCGACGATGGAGTTTCTGCGACAACATCAAGCTTGCACTGGACGAGTCGGCGCAGTCGGCTTCTGTCTCGGTGGCAAACTCGCCTACTTGTTGTCTGCGAGATCCAGGCCCGATTGTTCGGTGGGTTACTATGGAGTTGGGATTGAGAAAGCTCTAGACGAGTCAGCCAATATTTCGACTCCCCTGTTGCTACACATCGCGGGCAATGATGGTTACTGTCCGCCCGATGCCCAGGCTGCCATTCACCAGGCACTCGACTCAAATCCGCTGGTAACGATTCATTCCTACCCTGGTCGCGAACATGCGTTTGGTCGACCGGGCGGAGAACATTACGACGAGAGCGATGCCGAACTAGCTAACTTGAGAAGTCTCGAATTTCTTGTGACGCATCTCGCTGGATCGGGAATCGCCAACGCTCAGCAAGCCTTATCGTCCAAATGGGACGACCACGTAAAGTTCGAGTTCGCCACCCGTAACACTGACGATACATTGGAGACGATGGTTGCGGACGCTTATGTCAATCACGTTCCGGTAATGACCGGTGGAGTCGGTCATGATGAGTTGCGCGAGTTTTATTCGAAACGCTTCATCCCGCAAATGCCGCCGGACACAGCCATGACTCCGGTGTCGCGTACGATCGGAATCGATCGCGTGGTGGATGAAATGGTGTTTGAATTCACGCACACGATCAAGATGGACTGGATGTTGCCCGGCGTCGCACCGACGGGAAAACATGTCAAGGTTGCGCTGGTGGTGATTGTTCACTTTCGCGACGGCAAGCTCGCTCATGAACACATCTACTGGGACCAGGCGTCGGTGCTTGCGCAACTTGGGTTGATCGATTCAAGCGTGTTGCCGGTCGCCGGAGTCGCGAGTGCCGAAAAGGTCTTAAACCCAACGCTTCGGTCTAATGAACTCATGGATCGATAGTAATCATTTTCCAGATCTCATTTGACATTTTTCAGTTGGCAGTGAAGAAGAAGAAGTTTCGTCTTTTCTAGACCCCTTAAATTCAGATCCCATGCGATCCGAAGCATCAAGAGCAAAAACAAAGAGCGTGCTTTTCAAAATGAGAACTGAGAAATGTCAAATGACATATGGAAAATGATTCCTCCAAACATTCAACTCCAGTAACGTCAAAGCTGCGTCGCGATCTCGGCACGATCGAATCCTACGCCGTCATCATTGGAATCCTGATCGGCGCCGGCATCTTCCAGGTGACCAGTCGCGCGTGGGCCATGACGGGCCCAAGTGTCATCCTCGGCTATGCGCTGCTTACCCCGGTGATACTCGCGACTGCGATTCCCTACGCCGCGTACCTCTCGACACCCCTGGGCCGCGAACCAGGAGGTGAGTACTTGCACATCTCCCGCACCCTGAAAGGATTCCGACTCGCATTCGTAGGCTCGTGGCTCAAGATCATTTCCTACATCGGCGCCGGCGCCTACCTGGCAGATGCCATGGCCGGATATTTAGTGTCGCTCTCGCCATCCAGGCTGCAACGCTTTCAACTGCTCATCGCTCTCGGAGCTCTCCTATTGTTCTACGTCATTCACGTGATTGGCATTCTTTGGTTTGGACGAATGCAGGTGTTGCTGTCGGCATTGAAGTGCCTGGCCCTGCTCGTACTGATTCTTCCCGGTCTCTTCGCTGTGAAGTCAGAAAACTACACACCTTTTGTGACGCATGGTTGGACGGGTTTTGGTCAGAGCCTATTACCGTTGTTCTTTGCGTACGCCGGGTTCGAGTCGCTTGCGCAAACTGCCGGGGAGGTGAAGGACAGTACGAAACGACTGCCGCGCATATTACTCATTGCCATCACAGGCACAGCTTTCATCTACATACTTACTTCAGTTGTTTCATTTGGCGTGTTGCCAGGAGTTCGGCTTCAATCCAGCGGTGCGCCGATGGCGGAAGTAGCAGCGATGTATTTACCAGCAAGTGCGGCGCTGTTTGTTACGCTGGGTGCGATCGCTGCAATTATGACTGCGCTCAACGGATCGATGCTGGTACCTTCAAGGCTGGCAATCATGTTTGTTGAAGACGGACTCGCACCTCGTTGGCTCGGCTCGATTCATCCGGCCACGGCAACTCCTATTCGCGGACTCACACTTACGGTGATCGCCTGCGCGCTGCTGCTTATCAGCGGGCAGCTCTCACTGGCTCTTAACGTCGCAGTCTTCGCACTAGTCGTTCTTTATTTTTTACACAGCCTGGTTTTCTTGTTTTTGCCGAGCCTGAACCCGTCGCTCGCCAATCAAATCAGTGTAAATATTCCGAAGTGGTTACAACGCGCCGCCGGAGGCTTCTCAGTTGTTTCGATGGGTGTCTTAATCGTGATTCAATTGGGTCAGGATTTTGGAACACTACGGGCCACCAGCTTGAGTCAACGCCTCGCGGAACATTCGCTAACCAGTGTTGAGTTGATAGTAGTTTGGGGAATAGTGGGTGCGGTGATCTATCAATTGGCCCGCACTGGTACTGCGGGTCAGGTCAGTACCGTCACGCGGTAGCGTCGGGTCAACTTAATAAACGCTGCATCTGCACACTGACGACGCCCCGACGCTACCGTGTGACGTTGGGACCCCCTACCACGAGACAGACAAATGCAGATCGAAGGAAAACATGTCCTGGTAACTGGAGCGAGTCGAGGCCTGGGACGCGCACTGACTTTTGCGTTCGCTAACGCAGGCGCCACTCAAGTACTCGCCGGCACGCGCAAAAAAGAAGACGAGGAAACGCTAAAAGCAGAAGCCGAACGTCTCGGAGTGAACGTTACTCCCGTGCATCTCGATGTCAGATCCGATGAGGACGTAAATGCAGCTGCGGCTCTGGGTGGCATCGACATTCTGGTCAATAACGCGGGCGTTGCTGGTTACGGTGATCCGACCACAATGGACTTCAATTCCATTCAAGAGGAGATAGAAGTTAACTACCTCGGCACGCTGCGAATGGTGCGAGCCTTTGCACCGGCGATGATCGAACAGCAAGAGGGTGCTATCGTTAATATCGCAACGGCTTTCGCAAAGATTAATCTGCCATTGATCGGAACTTATTGCGCGACCAAGGCTGCCCTGTTGTCACTTGGACAGGCACTGCGCGCATACCTTTCACCACATGGTATTTTTGTCATGACCGTTCTGCCGACAACGATCGACACCGACATGAGTCGAGGTGCAGACGTTCCCAAGATGGGCACTGAGTTTGTCGCCGGTGAGATACTCGAAGCTGTCCGCGAAGAGAAATACGATCCACCAATTGGGGATGAAGCGCATCGAGTAATCGAGGGCGTAGCGAAGGATGCAGTTGGATTCGAAAAGATGTTGTCGCAATACCGAGCCTGAAGACTAGTCGACCTATGTTAAGTAAATTACCCAGCGACCGGCACCGCAGTGAATTCCCAACCCTGGCCTCGGGGATTCACCTGTTGAGTCACAGCCTTGGACCAGTGCCACGTGCTGCCCGAGAATCGATGCTTGCGTATTGCGATGCGTGGGAGAACCACACGAGCGAGGACGCCTGGGCCACGAGCTGGTGGGAGCTTTCTCAGCAAGTTGGTGACCGAATCGCCCGGGTGCTTGGCGGCATGCCTGGCTCCGTTCAGATTCAGCCGAACGCTTCGATCGGTTTAGCCACAGTCGCTTCCTGTTTCAACTTCACCACGTCTCGACGCAACAAGGTGGTCACCACCTCACTGGATTTTCCATCAATGGAGTACATCTGGGACGCGCAGCGACACATCGGCGCGCGGGTAGAAGTTGTAGCGTCGACTGACGGTATTTCAATACCACTCGAAAAGATTCTTGAGGCAATCGACGAGGAGACGGCGCTGGTCGCGATCTCTCACACTTCATATCGGAGTTCAGCTCGCGTCGATGCGGGCGCTATCGTCGAACATGCGCACGCCAGGGGTGCGATGGTGCTGCTGGATGTCTACCAGTCTGCCGGGGTCGTGCCGCTAAACGCCGCGGACTGGAGAGTCGACTTCTTGATCGGCGGAACTATCAAGTGGCTGTGCGGTGGCCCAGCGTGCGGGTATT
>QHXL01000681.1 GCA_003222935.1 Acidobacteriota bacterium | reverse complement strand
ACTACGAAGCCCTCACGGTGCGTGCCCGTTCCGGATTCACTGAATTGGACCGGAAGTTCACCGGAAGAAGGCAGACCAGGCAGAATCTTAAAACTATTCATCGAAATTTATGAGATGCCGAACGTGACGCTTGAGCGGCTCGCCCACGCAACTGCGAATAGAGGTCGCTAACCGGCGAGTCCGCTCCAAGCGTTTGTTGGATTGCGCGCCGAGTCAATCGCAGCACTCCTTAAAAACTACGCAATACCATCGCCCATCTGCTCGAAACTCGAAGATTGCATACCAAGCAAGATCATCACTATCGATGTTGCCACGCCGATTTGCCGCCGGCGGCGCCACCCGACTCGGCATGTTCGGTGCTTTGCCCTCATGCCACCAACGCGCCATTGGCACGGTACCCAAAGCCAAGATTCTCTTGAAAGCAAGCCAACCTCTGCCATTCTCTTCATCCCAATACTTGAAAACCGCATCACTCGGAAGACCTTTATGGTGACCAGACGAAAAATGAAAGTCAGGTGGCAGCATCTTTCGAAGGGTCTCTCGGTCACGCTTCTCAACAGCGCGTCGAAAAGTCGTGAAGAATGGTTTCCAGGCCCGTTGAGCTTCTACACTTCTTTTATTACCCACACAATCTAGAGGAGCGAACAACAGTAGGAATAGAAATGTAATCCACCTGATTTTCATAATTCATACGAAGCAATCCAACGTTACGCTTGAGCGGCTCGCCCACGCAACTTCGAATAGAGGTCGCTAACCGGCGAGTCCGCTCCAAGCGTTTGTTGGATGGCGCTTACCATCCACGCTTGCCTCCTTTGCGTCGACACTCAGTTCGTTCAAAGAAAGAGCCTTGCGGCCAAAGCAAGAAGCTGCTGGCGGCCAGAGATTGAACGTCTTCGGGAGCCAATCCTCTATCCTCTACCCAGTCACGCCACCGGGATATTAGAAACGACCAACATGGCCATCCAACAAGAGCTCCGATCACGATGCCGGCGAGCACGCCGCCACGACCAGCAAAGAGTCTTCCGATAAATCCACCCAGCACAATGACAACAATTACCGGCAGCGTCACAGTCAAATGGCCTCGCGCTACGGCTAGGATTGGATTTGGCTTTTTCATAATGGGGAGATTCTAACTAGCATTTGTAATCAGAACTCAGCTTATTTTAGGATTTCCACCCTTGGGCGATTCGAACGTGACGCTTGAGCGGCTCGCCCACGCAACTACGATTAGAGGTCGCTAACCGGCGAGTCCGCTCCAAGCGTTTGTTCGATTTCGCGCTTAGACATCGACTTTGCCTTTGACAGGATATGTTGCCAAGAGCGAACGCAAGCTTGCAATCAGACTTTCCAAATAGCTTTGATCCAACTCAAATTCAAACGAATGCTGTTGCGTCATAGGGTCCGGCGTAATCTCGACTTTCGCTTGGATTTGGCCCAAGCCATTCATCTTCAATTCCACGGATAATTCGGGCTCAAGGCTAACGAGGTCCGCCGCACCAGACAAGGTTTGGTTCATCTCTTCAAGCGCCGCGAGCCATCCGATGAGGTCGGGCACCTGGAGAATAGCGCCGCTGGTCCAAACATCTGCGCCTTGACCTCCACAGTGCGCGGTGACATTCAGCCAATTACCATCCCAATAATCCTGAT
>QHXL01000144.1:7018-9287 GCA_003222935.1 Acidobacteriota bacterium | reverse complement strand
TGGACGCCTGGCTGCTGCCATCGCTCACGAGATTCGGAATCCACTCAACTACATCAATCTAACTCTTGATCACTTGCGAACAGCGTTCGCCCCTGAAGATCCGGAGAAACGAGAGAAGTATCAAAAGCTAACGGGCCAGCTGAAAACGGAAGTCGCACGCATCAATCGACACGTCACCGACTTTCTAAAATTCACACGTCCGTCAAAGCTGGAACTAGAGACAGTAGACGTTCATCACGAAGCAGCAGATGCGTTGCGTCTGGTTGAGGGGCGAGCCGAAGAATGTGGTATCAAGACTGAAATAACCCAGGACGGAGAGCTGGCAACAATAATGGCCGACCGCGATGCATTGCGGTCAGTGTTCACCAACCTGGTTATTAATGCAGTTGAATCTATTAACGGCGAAGGCGGCAATGTTTCTGTGGCGCTTTCAAACGTGGATGACAAATCGGTAAAGGTCGAAGTTACCGATACGGGTTCAGGCATCGCAGCCGAGGATATAGCGAAGATTTTTGAACCGTACTTCTCAACAAAGGAAACCGGTACCGGACTGGGGCTGGCAATCGTTAAGAAAGCAATTGACGACCATGGCGGCACTATCAGCGTTACCTCAAAAGAAGGCAGTGGAACAACCTTTACAGTAATTCTGCCCCGAGGCGCATAAAACGAGACACTATTGAACACGAAAGGAACAGCTCCGAAGGATCGTTCTTCCTCTTTCGATTTCAGATCATGACAACCAAAAACATTCTGGTCGTAGACGATGAGAGACTACAACGAGAAGCATACGAAACGGCTCTATCGGGTATGGGCCACCACATCACCACTGCATCCTCGGGAGAGGCGGCACTAAAGGTTGTCGAACAACGCAGGTACGATCTCGTCTTAACCGATCTAAAGATGACGGGCATGAGCGGGATGGAACTGCTTCAGAACCTCGTCGGCCTCGATCCATCAATGAGCGTAATTTTAATCACGGGTCACGGTACGATTGAGTCGGCCAAGGAAGCGTTGCGAAATGGCGCTTTTGACTATCTCGAAAAACCGGTTGATACCGAAACGCTTTTAGAGACCGTTAACCGGGCACTCGGAAAGCTTGACGAGCTAAACGCCGAAATCATTTCCGCATCGCCGAAGATGGATTCGGTCAAACGCATGATCGTAAAAGTGGCTCGTTCAAATTCGACAGTTTTGATACGCGGTGAGTCGGGAACCGGAAAAGAACTGATCGCTCGCGCCATTCACAATCAATCTCCACCGCGCTTGACCGAAGTCTTCCAGGCAGTTAACTGCGCAGCAATAAGCGAGAGCTTGCTGGAGTCAGAGTTGTTCGGTCATGAAAAAGGATCGTTCACCGGTGCCTATACTGAGAAGAAGGGATTGTTTGAACTGGCCAATCACGGCACGCTCTTTCTCGATGAGATCGCCGAACTCGACGTGGGCATGCAGGCCAAACTGCTACGCGCACTCCAGGAACGAAAAATCAGGCGAGTAGGCGGAAGTCACGAAATTTCGATCGACGTTCGTGTGGTGGCTGCGACCAACCGCGATCTTCGAGCGATGGTAGCCGACGGTCGTTTCCGGGACGATCTGTACTATCGAATCAACGTGCTCTCGATTGATGTGCCTCCGCTACGGGAGCGTCGCGAAGATATCCCGGTCCTGATTGATTACTTCCTAAAGAAGCACACGCGGAACACATCTCGACTTATTCGAGGTCTAACCCCGGATACGACAATGTGCGCCAACTTGAATCAGCAATCGAACGGGCTATCCTGCTGTGTGAAGGCGATCAGATCACCATCGAAGACCTACCATCGGAGGTCAAACAAGATCTTGGACCAGCCAGCGAGGGCGCGTTCAAGCTTCCTCCTGAAGGAATTAACTTTGAGGATGTTGAGCGAGACCTGATAACCCAGGCGATGGAACAGACTGATTACAACATTACCAAGTCCGCCAAACTTCTTGGACTCACCTTCCGAACGCTTCAATATCGTTTGGAAAAGTTTGGAATCAAAAAGCCCAACGGTCACGAAGAAGAAGAGGAAGAGTCGTAGGAGACACGAGTATTGTTGATAAAAAAACTTAGCGTCGCAATTTTTCTGTTGATGGTAACGATTTCCTGTTCAAGGCAGAACGCTTCTCCAAATGCTCCGGTCGCAGCAAACCCGACCGAGAGTAAACCTCGCAATTCAGTCGACGTGGTAAGGGTAAGTGCTCACCCGTTGGAACTCAGCCGCAACAAAGACGGCGACGCGATTGTGGAAAT